>JACPQI010000099.1 GCA_016190545.1 Chloroflexota bacterium | reverse complement strand
CGGCGCCGGTGCCGAACTCGCGGCCCACCGCCTCGTCGGCGATGATGGGGATGGGGCGGTTGATGATGGGCAGCACCACACGTGTGCCGATGAGTCGCTTGTAGCGCGGGTCGTCCGGGTGGACGGCCACGGCGGTATCGCCCAGGTAGGTCTCAGGCCGCGTGGTGGCGACGGTCACGGAGCCGCCGCCCTCTTCCATCGGGTAGCGCATGTGCCACAGATTGCCCTGGATGTCCTGGTGCTCCACCTCCAGGTCGGAGAGGGCGGTCTGGCAGCGCGGGCACCAGTTGATCATGCGCTCGCCCCGGTAGATGAGGCCCTTGCGGTAGAGGTTGACGAAGGTGACGCGGACGGCGCGGCTGGGGCCGTCGTTGAGGGTGAACGCCTCGCGGGACCAGTCGCAAGAGGCGCCCAGGCGCTGGTGCTGCTCGGTGATGCGCTTGCCGTACTGTCGCACCCACTGCCACACGCGCTCGACGAAGGCGTCGCGGCCAAGCTGCTGGCGTGTGAGACCCTCCTTCGCCAGCTGAGCTTCGACAACGTACTGGGTGGCGATGCCGGCGTGGTCGGTGCCGGGGAGCCAGAGGACGGCGTCGCCCAGCATGCGGCGCCAGCGCACCATGATGTCCTCCATGGTGGCGGTGACGGCGTGGCCCAGGTGGAGCTCGCCGGTGACGTTGGGCGGCGGCATGATGATGACGAAGGGCTTCTTGCCAGGGCCGCCGGCGGGTGCGAAGTAGCCGCGCTCCATCCACGACTTGTAGAGGCGCTCTTCCACCCGGCCTGGCTCGTAGGCCTTGGGCATGTCTTTGCTGTGCGGTGCGGTCATAGTGTGCTCGACCTCATCCCCCTGACCCCCTTCTCCTCAGGAGAAGGGGGAATAAAAAAGGAGCTAGGGGACACCCCTAGTACCCCGCCAGAGAACCTGGGTTCTCTGGACTCTCCTACAGCGAGAAGTTCGCAGGATAGTGTAGCGTGTCGTGGCGCTGGATACAAAAAGAGCGGGCCGAAGACGTGCCCTCTCAGTCATTGCGAGCGAGTCTTCGAGCGAAGCAATCTGGTGGTGTTATGGGGCTCTCTACACTACCGCCTTCCTTTGCGCAGACTGGTCGCCACCCCGCCAGGTTGCCACGGGCGAAGACGCCCTCGCAACGACGAGTCAATAGCCATTCTCCTGTAGGGGCGGGTTTCAAACCCGCCCTAGCGATGCCGTAGGGCTCAGGCCGTGCGCCCGTCTACTTCGGGCGCCGCTGGCCGCGGCCCGCGCGGCGCAGGAGCAAGGCGACGAGCGCCGCCAGCGCGAAGAGGATGGCGAAGGGGAACAGCCGCTTGAGGAACCCGGCGAGGGGCTTGTCCTCTTCGATGACGGTCACGGCAATCCCCCCGATAATGGACTGCTATTCGTCCGTTCTCAGTACAAAGAGGTCGAGTGTAGGCCCGGCGCTCTCCGCAGTTGAATATTGAATTCGATTCAGGTTGGACCAATCCTCGAATGGGTTGAGTTGGGTTCCGAAACTAGAAAGTACCGAGGTGCAGCCAGCAAGTCGCCTTCGGGCGTTGGTGAAGACTTTGCCCTCGCCTGGCTGGTCAAGGTAGTGAATAAGATGAACTACGAAACTATCTTCTGTTACGACCGTTTCTTTCATTAATATGGCCGCCCACCCGTCGCGTTCGTGTCCCCGGGTCGCCTCCCCTCTTCCCGAGAATGCGACAGCGTCATGGCACACGAGCAGGTTCATTGTGGAGGATCCCACCCGTGTCGCCCTATCCGGACAAGGAATTCCTCTCGTCACTACCCTGCGCGTTTCGTCGGACCGAGGATAGCACTTATGAGCACATTTGAGATCATTTATGGTCTCAGCAGCCCGAGGTATGTAGTAGGCGTTTTGCAAGCGGCCTACTTCCTGTCCCTGATTCACGTCTAAGCCGAACACCAGATTGAAGTCCCGCGAAGGAGGGAGCATTGCCAGCAGTCGCCTCAAATACGCGTCAGCAGCGGTCCAAAGCTCTTTCTCAGATGCCGAAGAATCAGCAGTGGCTACTCCAAAACCGCCGTGCGTCACAAGCCAAAGCGATTGAAAAGCGGTACACCAAGGGCCAGCTAGCCTGATGGCATCAGCAGCCTCCTCAGACTCCCATCCCCCTTTGGAAATCAGACGTACAAATCGCGGGTGTCTAGCCAGGTCTCCCCATTCTGCACAACAATGCAACTCCATTTTGTTGGGTTTCTTGGAGAGGTCTATTTTTCTTGGCCTGGTTCCCATGGCACTCCCCCGCTACTGGTTCTGCGAGTTCTACGCTATTTTGGGCTAACGCGCTCGCCCCAGTAGACCCAGAGAAAACCTACCCCTTCACCATCAGCTTAACAACGCGGTCCAGGATGCGGTGGGCGACCTGCTCCTTGGTCAGCAGGGGCAGCGCTTCCTCGCCGCCGTCCCGGTCCAGGATGACCACGCGGTTGGTGTCGGTGGCGAAGCCGGCGTCCTTCTGCGTGATGTCGTTGGCGACGATGAGGTGGAGGCCCTTGCGGCGGAGCTTGTCTCGGG
>JACPQI010000098.1 GCA_016190545.1 Chloroflexota bacterium | reverse complement strand
CCGCCATCCTGCTCTACGGCCTCAGCCTCCTCTACGGCACGCTGGGCGACACCACCTTCCGGGGGATGTCCAACGTCCTCTTCAGCGGCGATGTGGCGAATCCCGCCTTCATCGCCGGGCTGGTCCTGGTGATTGCGGGCCTCGCCTTCAAGATCGCCATCGTGCCCTTCCATATGTGGGTGCCCGACGTCTACGAAGGCGCGCCGACGCCCATCACCGCCTATCTAGCCGTCGCTTCCAAGGCGGCGGGCTTCGCCCTCGTCCTGCGCCTCTTCACCTCCGGCCTCGGCCCCGCCGTCGACGACTGGCAGCCGGTGCTGGCGGTCCTGGCCGCCGCCAGCATGGTGGTGGGCAACCTGGTGGCCATCGTCCAGCGCAACATCAAGCGCATGCTCGCTTATTCCAGCATCGGCCAGGCGGGGTACCTGCTCCTGGGCGTCGTCGCCTTCTCGCCCGACGCCTCCAGCGCCGTGGCCTTCCACATCGTCGGCTACGCCGTCACCAACCTGGCCGCCTTCATCTGCGTCATCGCCGTCTACAACGCCACCGGCAAGGAGGAGATACCCGACTACGCCGGACTGGGCGACCGCGCCCCCTTCCTGGCCCTGGCCCTGAGCGCCGCCCTCTTCTCCCTGGCCGGCCTGCCCTTCTTCGCCGGCTTCACCACCAAGTTCTACCTCTTCACAGCCGCCGCCACGGAGGGCTACCTGTGGCTGGTGGCCCTGGCCGTCACCATGAGCGTGGTCTCCCTCTACTACTACCTCATGGTGGTGAAGCAGATGTACATCCACCAGGCCGAAGACAAGACCGCACTTGTTTCGCCGCTGCTGACGCGAGGCGTCCTGGGCCTGCTGGTGGCGGGCATCATCCTGTTCGGCGTCTATCCCCAGCCCCTCGTCCGCGCCATCACCGACGCCACCCGCGCCCTGTTCTAGGCTGACGAAGCTGGTTGGCGCTGGGCCTCGTCTCCGTTCGTGGTTCGACTCGCTCACCACGAACGGTACCTACGCTACTTTTGGTCCGCTAGCAGGTTTTGGACAGGTCAAGTGGGTACGTCAATATCGAAGCCAGCGCAAGCCAAGCTATTGCCAGACTGTGTTTCGCTGCATCCGCGCGTCATCTAAATGGTGTATGGTTTATGTAACGGCCCTTCTATCACCAAGGCTTCTCTCCACCTTCAGTACATCACCGATTCCACCCCATTTGAATCCTAACTGGTATTTTTTGCTCTTGCCGACTGATTCCATCCTGAGCAAGCGTTATCACGCGCAGGTCGGGGTTCGGTTTTCCTCCTCTGATTCCTCGACCCACAAGAGGGTGGACTTCGAACTCGGCTACCAGACGACAGATTTCATCATGGGCTAACTGCACCACTTCCTGGTCCTGCCTTCCACTACAGGTCGGTGAGCGCCGTAGAGGTAGAGCCCTGCCGGCCGCGTCTAGGACAGCAGTGTTACGGGGAGTGATAGATAGAGGCTCATCCAAAAGGTTCGTGATTTCAAGCCAGACCGTTAAGTCAAAGGCAAATAGAGAGCCAGCAACTCGGAACCCCGTGTCCTGCTGAGCTGGCAGCAAAAAGAAGCCATCATCTTCCTTCATGCCACCTGTAACAACGTACCCCCATCCTGGGTCACAGGCAACAGCTACAAGACTGACAAGGGGAAGCAGCAGTAGGAAAAACCACCGTCTTCCAGTCAACATGTCAGCTCGCGGCATGTAGGCGTACTTAAGCCAGACTGAGACCCACGCAATAAGAGCGGTGCGAATTCACTATGAACAGATGCACAGGCACTTTGGTTCCACTTCGGCTTAGTTTGGTAACTCTTGGCGCTAGTTTACCAAATACGCCAGGCACAACTTCTTGTATCCAAGTCACCCACTTTGACTGTTGAAAACTAGTATACCGTGCTTAGTTAACCACAGGCGAAGCCTCGCTGTCACCAATAGACTCGGCCCGCCTCAGGCGGGCTGCGGAATTCATTCCGCAGTACGGGTTTGTCCCCTTCGTGGTAAGTTCCCTGATTGCGTCGGCGAGTCCGATGACACCGGCGTTGTCGGCTCCCGGACTCCTTTGAGGCAGTAAGATAATAGAGCCATGTCCCGCACCGCCCTCGTCACCGGCGCCAATCGCGGCATCGGCTTTGAGGTGTGCCGCCGGCTCGCCCGCAAGGGCCTGCGCATCCTCCTGACCGCCCGCGACGCCAACGCTGGTCGGGACGCCGCAAGCCTCCTGCGCCGCGACGGCCTGGACGTGCGCTTCGAGCCGCTGGACGTCTCCACTCACGCCTCCGTGTTGGCCTGCGCCGAGCGGCTGAAGCGGGCGGGCGTCCACGT
>JACPQI010000093.1 GCA_016190545.1 Chloroflexota bacterium | reverse complement strand
TGATAGGCGAAACCGGAGATGAGCCGCTCCACGGCGGCGCTGCCGCAGTGCTGGCAGCGGGCGTCCACCGGCGCGGAGACTGTGCGGAAAAAAACGGAGGTCCGCTTGCGGCAGTCCTGGCAGCGGTACTCGTAGATGGGCATCAGAAGCCCTCCTCCGAAAGTCCCTCAGCGTCGCCGGGGCCGCCGTCCATGTTCATGCCCTCGCCACCACCCATGAGATCGTCCATCTCCTCCGGCACTTCACCTTTCTCCATGCGGGAGACCATGTCCTGCATATCCGGCTCCATAGGCTCGTCCATCTCGTCGCTCATCTGGCGCATCATGCGGGCCATCGCCCTGGGGTCGCCCTCCTCCAGGCCGGGCGGCGGTGAGTCTTCGTCCAAGGCGTCCAGCGAGCCGCCGGAGCCGCGGCCGATGGCGAATGTGGAGACGAGCCGGGCGGTCTTAGGGCTGTCGCAGTGCTGGCAGGGGGGGCTGCTTGGCGCGGTAAACCCACGCACCAGCACGCTGCTTTTGCGCCGGCAATCCTGGCAGCGGTACTCGTAGATAGGCATTGCAATTTTTATCTTAGCACAGGGCATCGCGAGTCTGGCGGCCACGGGTGAGACTTGTGGCCCACGCTAGACAAAGGGCGTACACTAAAAAGCAGTTGGGGCAGGCCGGGGGTTCTATGAACATTTCCTATCTCAAGAGTTTTCTGGAGGTGCTAAAGCGCGGCAGCTTTTCCGAGGCGGCCAAAGCCCTGGGCTTGAGCCAGCCGACGATTTCGTTTCACATCCAGCGGTTGGAGGAGGACACCGGCGCCAAGCTGCTGGAGCGTGGCGGACGCAAGGTGGCCATGACGTCGGCGGGCCGCGAGTTCCAGGTCTTCGCCGAGCGAGTTGTGGCGGAGCAGGAGGTCTTGCAGCAGCACCTGGCTGCGTTGCAAGACCAGGTGGCGGGCACGCTGGCCCTGGCCGCCAGCACCATCCCCGGCGAGCATATCCTCCCCGGCATCCTGGGCGACTTCCGTCGCCGCTACCCGGGCGTGAACGCCATCGTGACCATCAGCGACTCGGCGGAGGTGGTGGAGCAGGCGGCGGCGCGCCAGTGTGACGTGGGTTTCATCGGTGCCGAGATCAAGCGCCGCTCCCTGGCGCTGCACAAGCTGGTGGACGACGAACTGGTCCTGCTGGCGCCCGTCGACCATCCGCTGACCAAGCGACAGGCGGTCAAGCTCTCAGAAGTGGAGGGCCAGCCTTTCATCCAGCGGGAGGAAGGTTCCGGAACTCAGCGCAGCACGGAGGCGTTGTTGCGCCGCGTCGGATTCAATCTGCCACGGACGGCGTGCCCGCTGCGCGTGAGCTCCAGCCAGGCGGTCATCGCGGCTGTGGAAGCGGGGTTGGGACTGGCCTTCGTCTCGCGTCTCGCGGCGGCTCGCAGCCTCCAGTGCGGGGCCTGCCGCACCGTAAGCCTCGATGGGCGCTCCTTCATGCGCGGCATCTACTACACCTACCTGGAGAAGCACCAGCATTCTCGCCCGGCGCAGGCCTTTCTCACCTTCCTTGAGGGGTGGAGCAAGGAACGGGCCTAGCGCTCATCCCTCTGGTGCAAAGGTGCTACAATCCAGAGATTCCGGCAGCATTCCCCATCTGGACATGCCACAGGAGGCCGAGCTATGAGCTACAAAACGCTGCTTTATGAGGAGAAAGGCCGCGCGGCACACATCATCCTCAACCGTCCGGAGAAGCTCAACGCCCTGACGGTGGAGATGGGCGACGAGATTGTCGACGCCTTCAAGCGGGCGGGCGATGACGACAATATCAAGCTGGTGGTGCTCAAGGGCGCTGGCAAGTGCTTCACCACCGGCCACGACCTCAATGAGCTGGGCTTGATTTACGGCTGGGGCGTCCCCAAGCCGGGGGAGAAGGCCCCGCGGCCCAGCATCCGGCGGCGGCTGGTGGTGGACCGGGAGAAGCTGCTGCGCCCGCACCGCGCCGTCTTCGAGTCGTTCAAGCCCGTTGTGGCCCAGGTCCACGGCTACTGCCTGGAAGAGGGGCTGTACATGTCATTGATGACCGACATCGTCATCGCCGCTGACGACACAATCTTCGGCTTTCCGGGCCAGCGGCTGTCGGCGGCGGGCACCATGCTGGTGACCCACTCGCTTTTCGTGCACGTGGGGCCGAAGAAGGCGCGGGAACTGCTGCTGCTCGGCGAGCGGTTCGGCGCCGAGGAGGCCAAGACGCTGGGGATCATCAACCGGGTGGCGCCGCGCGCCAACCTGGACGAAGCGGTCGACAAGGTGGTGCAGTCGATTCTCCAGGTGCCCGCCGACGGCCTGGTGCTGGGCAAGGAGTACACGCGGCAGGTCTACGCCTCCCTGGGCGTGACGGACCAGTTCACACAGGCCGGCCCCGGCCACACCCTCATGACCAACCTGCGCTACGACCCGGACGAGTCCAACTTCCTCAAGGAGCGGCGGGACAAGGGCGCCATCGCCGCCGTGAGCAAGGTGCAGGGAGAGATGAAGGAAGGGAAGAAATAGAGGCGGAGGGAGAGCTGTTCGGGGTGAACGCGCCGACCACGAACGGAGGTCTGGTTGCGTCCTTCGACAAGCTCAGGACGAGCGGAAGAAAAGCCCGTTCATAGATGAGCCCGGCGAATCCATGATCGGAGCATTGATTTTCCGTTCTATGTCCCTCCGCATATTGTCATCTCGCCGCCGACTTCCTACGCTGAGGG
>JACPQI010000095.1 GCA_016190545.1 Chloroflexota bacterium | reverse complement strand
TGGGCGGCGATGGCGGCGACGACCTTGGCGTTACCGTGGCCCAAGGGCAAGAGCCAGTCTCCGTTCATCATATCGACCAGGCGGCGCCCGTCGGCGTCCCAGACGTAGCAGCCCTCGGCGCGCTTGATAAACTGCGGGTACGGGAAGCTGAAGTCGAGGCCGCCGGGCGTGGCGCCGGGGATGAGCGGGCTGGTCTTCTCATAGGCGCGGCGGGAGCGCGGCGTGAGCTTCAGGAAGCGCTGCTCCGCCGGAGACGGAGCGCGGCGGGCGGTGGGCTTTGCTGTGGCAATGGCCATGGTCGTTCTCATCCTTTCAGGCCCCGCAGGGAGTCAGCACGTCACGGGGCGGGCACAGCGTAGCGGGTTTGCGGCCAGTGGTCAAGAGAAGAAAGAGCGCGGTCATCTCCGAGGTATATTTACGCGGCGGGCGTGATCACGATCTTGATGACGTCCCGGTCCGTCTCCAGGCGCGTGAACCCTTCCAGGGCGCGCTCCAGAGGCAGCACCAGGTCCAGGATAGGCGCGAGCTTGACCTGGCCGGTGGTCACCAGCTTGATGCCTCGATGCCAGGTCTCGGCGGTGCGACCCCGGCAGAAGATAAAGTCGGTCTCCTTGAAGCGAGCGTTGGAGAAGGGCTTCCAACTCCACACCTCATCGGTGCAACCAGCGACCACGATTTTGCCGCCGCGCCGACTGATCTTGGTCGCCTGGTCCAGGGCGGAGGACGGCCCAGCAATCTCGAAGGCCACGTCGACGCCCTCGCCATCGGTGACCTCATTGACTTTCGCCACCACATCTTCCTTGTCGACGGCGATGACCACGTCGGCGCCCATCTCCTTAGCCAGCTTCAGCCGACGCTGCGAGCGGGAGGTGCCGGTGACGATGAGGGGCCTGGCGCCCGCCGCCTTGAGCATCTGGGCCATGAGGAGACCGATGGAGCCGGCGCCGATGACCGCCACCGCATCGCCGGCGACGATGGGAGAGCGCTCCAGGGAGTGGACTGCCACACCCAACGTCTCCAGCAGGGGAAGATGAAGGTCGGGAATGGTATCCGGCACCTTGTAGACGGCGTGGACCGGGGCCCGCACGAACTCGGCCATGCCGCCGTGCTGGGTCATACCGATGACGAAGAAGTTCTTGCAGATGTTGGGCCGGCCCTTGAGGCACTGGGCGCAGTGGCCGCAGCCTGGCGTGGGCTCCACGGCGACCCGCTCGCCGACTTTGAAGCCCTGCACGTACTCGCCCACCTCCACGATCTCGCCGCCGAACTCGTGGCCGATGACGATGGGCAGCTTGCCCTGGGCCGCGATCCGGGAGACGAACTCGGAGCCCTGGTAGAGGTGGAGGTCACCGCCGCAGATGCCGCAGGCCCGGCTGCGGATGAGGACCTCGAACGGCCCCGCTTTGGGCCGGGGCACGTCGACGAGTTCAAGGCCGGGTCCGGGCTTGGTCTTGGCGAGTCCGCGCATGGAGTGGCGTCTCCTTCTAGAGATGGGGAACCTATCTCAAAACCCTCACACCCTCTGTTCTCCCGCTCCCTTGCCAAGGGAGCGGGAGAGGAAAAGAGAAGCTGGGGGACAGCCCCAGACCCCTGTCAGAGAGGGAAACCCCCTCTGAACTCCCCCATTTTCGGCATGGCTTTCGGATAGGCCCTTAGTACATATACGGGCTAGCGACTATATACCCATGATGCGCCGGGGCACGTCGTAGACCATAGTGCGCAAGTCTTTTTGGCTGATGCCTTCATCCATCAACCGGTCCAGCATGTACTCGAACATGGCGACCGGCTGATAGCCGCCAGCATGTCCCGCATCCGAAGTAAGGAAGGTCTTGCGGGCGCCTACGCCTTTGATGTATTTGGCCAAATCCTTGGCAGAGACGGTGGTGGGCGTGACCTTGAGCATATGAATTGCCGAATGCTCCACATAGACGTGGGGCCGACTGGCCAGCTTCTTCACGTCACTCAAGGGGAACTCTGACCAAAATGCGAGGGGATTGCTGACGATGATGGCCTTCACGCCAGCCTTCTCCGCGGCATCGGCGATGGTGAAGGTCTCTTTGAGCGAACAGTAGCCGGCGTCCAGCATGGCGCCGTATTTGGCGACGAGCCGGACGACATCTTTGACCTCAGGCAGGAGCTTACCCGACTTATCGACCACGGGGATGGAAGGCTCGGGGGTCTCGAGGGCGCCGCTTTTGTGCAGGGCCTTCTTGCCCAAGCGCTTGCGGAAGTTGGCGGCGTGGGCGTTGGGCAGACAGACCAGTTTGCAGCCTTGAGCGAGGGCCGCCTCCGTGCCGAGGACGTTGACGCCGCCCACGAATCCCTCCAAGAGAATAGCACCCCAGACCGGGAATCCGGTGACCTCTTGGGCGATCTGGCCACGTTCCACGGTGCTGCTGATGTGGCCCCGGATGAGGATGCCCGCCATACCGGCCTTCTTGTATCCTCGTGCCGCCTCGATATCGGACCAGTGGCGGTCATAGAGGTCGGGCTTGGAGTGAACGTGGAGGTCGTAAGCGCCCTGGATGATGGCGCGGGTCTTGGCGGAAGCTGTGTAGCCCTTCTTCGTTGTCGTCATCGCCTAGCTAACTCCTTGATGGATTTGATGGCTGTGCCGTCCTTCTTTGCGATGGGCAAGGTGACCGAGCGGGAAATGCCGACGCTGGACATCCAACAGGAGTGCTTGCCCGCGCCGCCAGCCATGATGATATGGATGTCCTTCATATCGGCGACGACAGGCACCAGGGCGTGGTCGTCAACCGTGCTGAACCACTTGGGCATGGGAAGCATGCTCCACATCCCGCCCTTCTGCCGTTTGTACATAGGCAAACGCGCGTTCTCGTAGATGTAGCGCCGCACGTCCTCCTTGGAGAAGCCGTCTTTGGCGATGATGGCGGCGTGCTCCGGGCCGAAACACACGAAGAAGTCGCTGTTCAGGGTATAGGACTGGTTGGAGCCCATGGTGGCAATGGAGTCGCAGGCGGTGATGAGGATGCCTTCCGCATGATTGCTCACGTGGTCGTTGATGTTGTGCGGGTTCTCCATGGCGCCCACGGTGACCGTGGTGATGTCCTTCGGGTGGCCATGCTCCACACGGAACGGTTCCCACGGACTCTCGTCCTCGTTCTCGGCGAAGCAGTAGCTGAATTTCCCCGGTTGCCCCTGGGTGGCCTTGTCCACCGGGCCTGGTGTTGCGCCGCCGCAGTTGAGCATCACGAGGCGCAGCGCTCGGCCTATGGTGGCGTTGGCCCGCCATCCGGGGCCCATGCAACCGGAGCCGGCGTTGACGTTCAGTTCCTTGGCGATAGGCCCGCTGAGGAAGACCATGGCGCCGCAGGGATGCGTGGTGGCCTGGATGCCCATGAGGTTGAACTGTTTGTCCTCCATCGCCTGCAGGGCGGCTAGGGCGACGGGGAAGTACTCCGGCTTGCAGCCCGCCATGACACAGTTGACGGCAATGCGCTCAATGGTGGTCTCCCACTGGGACGGCGCCATATAGGAGAAGACCTCGTTTGGGTCCCGGTCTGTGTACTGGAGCATGGCGCGTACCCGCTCCGCCGTAGGAGGCACGATAGGCAGGCCATCCGTCCAGCCCTGGGTGTAGTACTCGTCAAAGATGGCGTCCAGGTCATCGGGCAGGCTTACTTTCTCCCCCTTCAGGGGCGCAGTCTGGACCATGGCGTCTCCTTAGGAAGTAGTCGAAACGAGTTACTTAACTTCACCCACGCTCTTCTTGGGCAAGGTGTACTTCTTGCCGCGGTACTCCTCTTCCAAAAGCTTGGCCGGCTTGGTCAGGCCTTCCGCCACCTGGTCGACGACCTGGGCGGCGATACGGTCCAATTCCTCCAGCGACCGGGTAGCGTTGGGGTGAGGCACAATGATGAGGGGCAACCCGTGCAGGCCCATGCCCCTGGCTTCCGTGCTGGCAAGGGGCGCGAACTGGTCTGTGCAGAACGAGACCGCCGCAGCGCCGCGTTGCTCCATCTCTATCGCATCGTGGATACTCCACGAGGTGCAACCCCCTCAGTCACCCATCCCGGTGATGGCCACGTCTATTTTCTTGGGGTAGGCGTTGAGCCGGTCCGTCAATGGTTCATAGTTCCACCATTGGGAGGTGTTGCTCATGCGCTTGAAGGTGACTACCTCGGCGATTTTGAAACGCTGGCCCAGCAGCTTGGCCACCCGCTCCATGAGGGGGCCGGCGTTGGGCTTGCCGTTGTCCATGACGGCGACGACTTTGTTGTCCAGGGTCTCTGGCCGGGCCACGAGGCCTTTGTTGATGGCGCGCGGGTTGGCCTTGGGCACGAAGAGTTCAATAGTATTCTTGGTCGACATTGCTCGCCTCCTTCCTTAGAGATTAGGGCGCGAGCTACTGCTTATCGAACTGTGGACCCTACTGGCACACAAACATACCTGTGAGTAGCTTGCGCATCGCCGTCCCCCATCATACAACAAACGTCAACAGCGGGACGGCGCTCAGCGCAACTCAGGCCCCACTGCCTTCACATCGTCAGGCATCTGGTCGGCGAACTTCTTGAAGTTCTGACGAAAGAGCTGGGCCAGTATGCGGCTCTGCTCGTCATAGGCGCGCTGGTCCTGCCAGGTCTTGCGGGGAATGAGAACCTCCGGCGGCACCATTGGACAGGACAAGGGGACCTGCACGCCGAAAACGGGATCGCGCTCAGTAGGGACTCCAGCCAACCTGCCGGTCAGGGCCGCCCGGACCATGGCCCTGGTGTAGCCAATCTTCATACGGCTGCCGACGCCGTATGTACCCCCGGTCCACCCGGTATTGACGAGCCAGACCTGGGCATTGTGTCGCTGAACCTTTTCCGCCAGCAACGTGGCGTAGACGCTCGGGTGCCTGGTCATAAATGGGGACCCGTAGCAGGCGCTGAAGGTAGCGGACGGGGTGCTGACGCCCCGCTCGGTGCCTGCGACCTTAGCTGTGTAGCCGGATATGAAGTGATACATGGCCTGCGCGGACGTAAGACGGGCGATTGGCGGCAGAACGCCGAAGGCGTCAGCGGTGAGCATGAAGATGACGGACGGGTGACTACCTATGCCGCTGCGCGTTGCGTTGGCCAGGTGGGAGATGGGATAGCAAGCGCGCGTATTTTCCGTGACCGAGTCGTCGTCAAGGTTGAGCCGTCGACTGGAGGGATCAACGAACACGTTTTCAAGGATGGTGCCGAACCGTCGCGTAGTCTGGTATATCTCCGGCTCCGCCGTGGTCGAAAGGCGGATGGCCTTGGCGTAGCAGCCCCCTTCAAAGTTAAAGATGCCATTGTCACCCCAGCCATGCTCGTCATCGCCGATGAGCGTACGGTCGGCGGAGGTGGACAGGCTGGTCTTGCCAGTGCCGGAGAGGCCGAAAAAGAGGGCGGTGGCGCTGTCGGGGCCGGAGTTGGCGGCGCAGTGCATAGGCAACACACCCTTGGGCGGCAGGTAGTAGGTAAGGGCGCTGAACACGGACTTCTTCATCTCGCCCGCGTAGCTGGTGCCACCAATAAGGATGGTTTTCTGCGCAAAGTTGATGACGATGAAGGCTTCCGAGTTGGTGCCGTCCACCTCCGGCACGGCGTGGAAATGCGGAGCGCAGATGAGGGTGAGCTCCGGCACATGGCCCTGCAACTCACGGAGCTGGGCCTGAATAAACATGTTGTGGGCGAAGAGGTTATGCCACGCCTTCTCAGTGATGACGCGGATTGGCATGCGAAGCGCCGGGTCGGCCACAACAAAGCAGTCTCGGACGAAAATCTCCTTGCCCTGGAGATAAGCCAAGAGCCGGCTACGAAGGACCTGGTACTGGGCTTCGCTCATGGGGTGGTTGGCCTCGCCCCACCAAATGCCGGCCCGGCTGCCCGGTTCTTCGACGATGAACTTGTCTTTGGGCGAGCGTCCCGTGTAATGTCCGGTGCGCACTACCAGCGGCCCCAGGTGGGCGATCAAACCTTCCCGATGCCGCACAACCTCCTCGTAGATGGAGGGGGTGGAGAGGTTCCACCACACAGCGGCGGGATTGATGATGCCGTGGTGCTGAAGTCCATAGCTGCTTTGCCGGCTGTCCAGCTGTGGCATTTACCCTCCTTTCATAGCCACAGCGGCTATCGCTTCTTGCAGCGCCTGTGGCCTGGGCGGCAAGACCTCGACCAGCCGCAGATGAGGCGCGAAGACGCGCTTGGTCTCAGCCACGCCCAATTGCTGAAACAAGTCTGTCAACATGCCTTCAAGGGCCTGCCGTAGATGTTGCTTGCGCTCCTCAGGAATGGTCCAGAGCTGTTCCTTGAACGGGCCAAACGCCCGTTTGCGCTGGCGGTAGAGGAACTGGGCCTGCGTTTCGTTCGGTCTCCAGTCAGCGCGAAAGGTAGACGTGAGATAAGCGTACATCTCCTGGCGCAGGTCCACAGGAAAAGCCGGGTTCTCATAGAGCAGGTTCTGGAAACCTGTAGCCAGGTGCACCTCCGCCGTGTTTGCCTTCGGGAAGCGGTGAAACATGGACTCCGGCAAGGTGGAGGCGCCGTGCTGGACAGCGCCCGCCAGGCCATAGCGCTCGCGAGCATGGGTGGAGAGCCGCTCCAGCACGCCGAAGTCCAACGCCACGTCCGCGATCCGTCCGTCCGCCAGAACCAAGCCGCCATGGTGGGTGCCGGTCTGGACGCTGATCTTGCTGATGCCTGGCGTGACACCACGCTGTCCTAGAATGCGCAGGTATCCTGCCATGAACGCATCCAAGTCCTCTATCGTACTGTTGCGACCGCCAACCTCCCCGATCTCACCGCCGATGGAGATAGTGACGCCCTCCGGCTCATGGCGACGGATCCATGCAGTCAGTTCCGCTGTAAGTTGATAGTTAGGCTCTTGCTCTGCATCAAAGGTGGAGGTGCCCAGAGCGACGAGGGTGGAGGCATCAATATCAATGTTGTAAAAGCCGGCGGCGATTGCGTCAACGATCAGGGAGCGAAGGCTGGACAACTCGCCGTCCCGGTCTGCCACAAACCGCTTCCTGTCCGCCTGGAAGTGGTCGCCCTGAATGAAGACGGGGCCGCTGTAGCCTTCTCGGATGGCGGCGGCGAGCACCACGGCGGCGTATTCGGCGGGAGAGACCTGGAGATAACCCATCTCCGAACGAGCGAGCTCAAGGATAAAGGCCCCTGCGTTCAACTTTTGGGCGACGCGGAAAACCGCACGCGCTTCTTCATACTGGAGGCCGCGCGCGTTGATAGCGGGGACGGTGACTCCGATATACTCGCCACGCCCACGGGCCATGTAGAGAGGATGCACGGAGCTAGGTATGGCGCCCAGGGACTGGGCAGCTGAACGGATGACCCAGCGGCAGCTCTCGCTCAGTCCGCCATCCTTGGCGAAGACGGCGGTGTAGAGAAGCCTATCAATGAGGCGTTCACAGAGCGCAGCGGCATCCCTTACCCGCACCGGGCCGTCCGCTGGCAGGTCGACGGCGCTTCGACATTCCGCCAGCATTTCTTGCAGTGAGCTAAAGCCACGCATCATCACACCCTCACTCTCAATGCCTCATCAGCCGGAAAGCTCTTTCAGCAGGTGAAGCTGCTGCTCTGATGGGTACCGGTGCTTCTTCCAGGTATCTTCCAACGGCACGAACACAATGGCCTGATGCGCTTGCCCGACCATATGGCATGTGTAACCCTTTAGCAGACCTTCGATAGCGCCATCGCCGAGAACGCCGCCCAGGACGCGGTCGAAGGCGGTGGGATCGCCACCGCGCTGGATATGGCCGAGGACGGTGACACGGCAGTCCAGTGGGCTGTAGGTTGATATGGCCTTGGCGACTTCCACCGCACCACCCTCTCCAAATCCCTCCGCTACCACGATGATGCTGCTGCGGCGTCCGCGTTTGAAGCCATCGTAGATACGATGGGCAACGTGCCTGAGGTCCACCGGTATTTCAGGAACAAGCACCTCGACGGCGCCCGCGGCCAGTCCGACCTGAAGCGCGAGCATTCCCGAATGGCGCCCCATGACTTCCACCACGAAGGCCCGCCCCAGAGCGTCTGCGGTGTCACGGAGCTTGTCCGTGGCCTCTAGGGCAGTGTTCACCGCCGTGT
>JACPQI010000094.1 GCA_016190545.1 Chloroflexota bacterium | reverse complement strand
CGTCGCCACCACCGTCTTGCCGCTGCCCACTTCCCCTTGCAGCAGCCGGGCCATGGGTATAGAGCGCTGGATATCTCGCAGCACCTGGTCGAGCACACGTTGCTGCGAGCCGGTGAGCGTGAACGGCAAGGAGGATAGGAAGGCGTCAAGCGCCTCTTGGTCCACGGTGATAGCCCGACCCGGCTGGCCCTGTCGCCACTCCTTGCGCCGCTGCAAAATGCCAAGCTGCATCAGGAACAACTCGTCGAAGGCCAAGCGGCGGCGCGCATCGTCCTGCTTCGACAGGTCGTCTGGGTAGTGGGCCTGGCGCACCGCCTCGGCCAGCTCCAGGAAGCCGGCTTTGCTCCGAATGCGCGACGGAAGGAAGTCCCGCACCGCAGGCGACCACTGGTCCACAATGCGCTTGACCCAGCGCCGGAGGGTGCGCTGCCGCAGCCCTTCCGTGGCCGGGTACACGGGCACCAGACGTCCCGTGTGAATAAGCTCCTGCGTCTCCTCATCGACAATCTCGTACTCCGGGTGTTCGAAGTGGGGACGACCGCGCAATGCGCCCACGCGGCCGCTGATGATGACGCGTGTGTTGGGCTTGAGCTCCCGTGCGAGGAAGCCCAGGTTGTACCACGTCACCTGCACGTTGCCGGTGTCGTCGTACAGCGTGGCCTCCACGATGCGGCGGCCCGTGGACAGGCGCTTCTCCTTGCACCCCCACACACGGGCGTCAATGGTCTGCTCCTGGCCGGGCCGCAGCTCCACGACGGTGGCCAGTCGGGAGAAGTCCTGATGACGGCGGGGGAACAGGTAGAGGACGTCCTGAACGGTGCGGACGCCCAGCCGCTCAAAGCGGGCGGCAAGCTGCGGCCCGAAGCCCTTCATGGCGGCGAGAGGCTCGGAGAGAGGAGCGCTGTCTATCTGCGGTTCGACAAGCTCACCGCGAACGGATGGGGGTGACCCACTACGAAGGGAGCGAGAGGACTTGACAGGAACAGAGGTTTCCCGTTCGCCCTGGGCCTGTCGAAGGGCGCTTGGTGCGCTTGCGCCACTGAGGCTTGCCAAAGCCCGCTCGACCCAGCGCGCGCGCGCCGCCGCGTCAAGCTCCCGGTAGCGTATGCCGGACGCGCCCAACTCGCGAGACAACTCCTGGGCAGCGCTGTCTTCGCTGTTTCCCGCCTGGGTGGCCCACCTCTCCAGGAAACGGTCGAGGCCGCCGTAGACCGCCGCGTCCTTGAAGCCCTTGGCGCGCTCCAGTTCAAGGACTTTGCGCAGCCGCTCCAGCAATTCGCTGGCCTGTCGCTCAGCCATGCTGCAAGAATACCACTTGGCTTGCGGTCTGGAGCAGGTCAGGTTGCGTGGGTGCTACACTCATGTGGTCTATCTCCAAGCTGAAGGGGGGCCTGTGAGCAGGCGCTGGTTCTACGGCTGGACCATTGTCGCCGTGGCCATGGCCGGCATGTTCGCCAGCACCATCACCGGCGGCAGCGTCTACACAGTCTTCATCAGGCCGCTGGAGGAGGACTTCGGCTGGTCCCGCGCCTTCGTCTCCGGCGTGACCACGGCCGGGGCCATCGGTGGCGGCGTGCTTTCGCCTTTCACCGGCATCCTCATTGGCCGGTTCGGCTTGCGGCGGGTCCTCATAACGGGCAGCATGCTCGCCTCGGTCACCGGCTTCACCCTGGCCCTCTCTCAGAACGGCTGGCAATTCTACCTCTCCTTCGTCACGCAACGGATGGTGACGGAGGGTGTCCTCGGACTCGGCCTCATGGCCATGGTGTCCAACTGGTTCATCGCCAAGCGGGGCCGTGCCATCGGGTTCGTCCTGGGAGGCGGCTACGCGGGCGCCAGCCTGGTGCCGCTCATCGCCTACGCCATCATCCAGGCCTCCTCCTGGCGCTACGCTTTCGGGTTCGGCGGGATCCTCTTCGTCCTCTTCATGCTTGTTCCGATAGCGCTCTTCGCCCGCCAGCGACCTGAAGAGCGCGGCTTGCTGCCCGACGGCCGCGCGGCAGGAGAGGCAACGACGCCTTCCGGCGCGCCTGCCCGCAAAACCTCCCCATCGCCGGATGCGGAATCGAACTTTTCCGTCAGGCAGGCAGTCCGGACGCCGGTCTTCTGGCTCCTTATGGTCATCTTGTTCATCGTCTACCTCGTCCACTTCGGCATGGTTGTGCACCTGGTGCCGCTTCTCAAGGAGTCCGGCTTCAAAGAAGGGTTGGCCGCCGCCATGGTGGCTGTGATGGCCGTGGTGCGTTTCGGCGGGAACCTCGTCTGGGGCTTCCTAGCGGAGCGCATCTCCATCCGGGCTTGTCTGATAGCATTGACGGCGCTGGCGGCGGCCAGCCTGAGCGCCATGTACCAGATGTCCAACCTGGCCCAGGCCGTTGGCCTCATTTTCTTCTGGGCATTCAACTTCGCCGGCCTCATCACCATGGAGTGGCTGGTCATACCCCATTACTTTGGGCGAAAGCACTTTGCCAGCATACGGGGGCTTGCCGGGCCTTTCCTCTGGGCAGGAGCCGCCTGCGGTCCCCTCATCGGCGGCTTCATCTTTGATGCCACCGAGAGCTACGACTGGGCCGTCATCACCTACGCCGGGTTGTGCGTCGTCGCCGTCCTCGCGGCCTTGCTCCTGCGAAAACCCAAGGCCCCGGCTACCACCTCCGATTGACACTTGCCGCAGCCCCTCCTACACTGGGAGCGGCGATACGGAGACTCAGTTCTGGCCCTTACCCCTATTCCTCACTTCGTGAAAGGAGGCCCCTATGGCTGAACAGGCCAAGATCGGCAATGTGGAACTCATCGCTCTCCTGGACCTGGCCCCGCCACCATTCGATACCACTATGTTCTTTCCCGACGTGCCGGCCTCCGCATGGGAGAAGTACAAGAAAGAGCACCTGGACCAGCATGGCAAGTTCTGCACCAACTTCTGCGGTATGCTCGTCCGCTCAGAGAAGCGCGTCATCCTTGTGGATACCGGCATGGGCGCGGGCGCCCAGGGCCGTTTGCTGGAAGGGCTCCGCTTGCGCGGGCTCAAGCCGGGCGATGTCACAGACGTCGTGATGACCCATTTCCATATGGACCACACGGGCTGGAACATCACACGGGAGAACGGCAAGCCGCGAGCCACCTTCCCCAAGGCCACCTACCACATCGGGGCGGGCGATTGGACCCTGGTCACCTCCGACAAGAGCCAGCAGTTTGCTTATGTCAATCAGACCGTGGTCCCGCTGGGCGACCTGAAGGTGCTGCGCCCCGTGAAGGGCGAACAGTCCCTTACCAGCGAAGTCTCCCTGGTCCCCACTCCAGGCCATACGCCCGGCCACACCAGCGTTCGCATCGAGTCCAAAGGCCAGAAGGGCTTTGTGCTGGGCGATATCATGCACAGCGCCGTCCAGGTCAGTGAGCCCACCTGGGCCACAGGCTTTGACACTGACCGAGAAATGGCGACCAAGACGCGCCACGCCGTCCTGGAGCGCTTGGAGAACGATGGCGCTATCGTGGGCGCCTGCCACTTTCTCTTCGGGCGTAACATCGGGCGCGTCGTCCGCAAAGGCGACCGTCGAGGCTGGTCGCCTCTCTAGCCCAGTCCTGACAATAGTTATGTCCAGGGGCGCAGCTAGCTGCGCCCCTGGACTATTCATCCCTCCCCCTACGATTTTGCTTGACTTTCCATATGTGGACACGTATAGTAGGCTAAGGCGAGGCCTACTCACCGAGGCCTCCCATGTTTGGAAAGGAAGGTGACTACCTTGGCAAGCGTCTTGTTTCTCATCATCGGCCTGGTCGCAGGCGCGGTGGCGGGAGCGGGACTCGGGTACTGGATCGTCAGTGCACAGAGACGCGGTAAGGTCAGCGCGGCAGAGCGAAGAGTCGCTGATATCCTGGCGGAGGCCGAAACCAAAGGCAAAACCACTGTTCTGGAAGGCAAGGAAGAGGTCCTGAAGTTCAAGGCCCAGGCTGAGCAGGAAGTTCGTGACCGGCGCAAGGAGGTCCAGCAACTGGAGCGCCGCCTCTCTCAGAAAGAGGACCAGGTGGACCGCAAGCTGGATTCCCTGGAGCGCCGGGACAGGACCCTGGCCCAGAAGCAGCAGGAGTTGGACGCAGTCCGGCTCCAGGTCGACGAAGTCAAAAAGCAGCAACTGGAGCAACTTCAGGCCGTCGCTCAAATGCCCATCGCCGAAGCCCGCGATCTCCTACTCCGCAAAGTGGACGAGGAGTTGGAGCACGACAAGGCCAAGCGCATTTTCGCCATCGAGCAGCAGATCCAAGCCGATGCGGAGATGAAAGCTCGCAAGGCCATTACCCTGGCCATCCAGCGTCTTACCAGCGACGTCGTATCCGAGACCTCAGTTACCGTCGTCCCGCTCCCCAGCGACGACATGAAGGGGCGCATCATTGGGCGTGAGGGCCGCAATATCCGGGCCCTGGAGGCCGCCACCGGGGTGGACCTCATCATTGACGACACGCCGGAAGCCATCACCGTGTCCTGTTTCGACCCGGTCAGGCGGGAGGTGGCCAGACTCGCGTTGGAAAAGCTCCTCCTAGACGGCCGCATCCATCCCACCCGCATCGAGGAGATGGTGGAGCGCACTCAGAAGGAGGTAGACGAAATCATCCGCAAGGCCGGCGAGCAGGCCGTGCTGGAAGCCGGCGTACGCGGCCTGAACCACGAGATCGTGAAGCTGCTTGGGCGGCTCAAGTACCGCTACAGCTACGGGCAGAACCAGCTCAAACACGCCATAGAATGCGCCCACCTGGCAGGCATTATGGCGGCGGAGATCGGCGCCAACGTCCAAGTCTCCAAGGCCGGCGCCCTGCTCCACGACCTGGGCAAGGCCCTCAGCCACGAAATCGAAGGGCCTCACGCCGAGATCGGCGGTGAGATCGCGCGCAAGTACGGCATCCCCAACGAGATCGCCCGTGCTATTGAGGAGCACCACGCCGAAGGAGAGACCATTAACGTCGAAGCCTTCCTAGTGGCTGCCGCCGACGCCATCAGCGGAGCCAGGCCCGGCGCCCGCCGCGACTCGGTGGAGCGCTACGTCAAGCGGTTGCAGGACCTGGAGAAAGTAGCCGCCGGCTTCCCCGGTGTTGAAAAGACCTATGCTATCCAGGCTGGCCGCGAAGTGCGCATCATGGTCAAGCCGGAACAGGTGGATGACGTGGGCAGCTCCAAGCTGGCCCATGACATCGCCAAGAAGATCGAGGACACCCTGGTCTTTCCCGGCCAAATCAAGGTGACTGTGGTGCGGGAGACTCGTGCCACCACCTACGCCAAGTAGTGAGGAGAGGGCCTTCTCTTCTTGTGAAGGCCCTCTCCCACTTGCAAAATGGGGCGGCCTCTCCTACAATTCCCCTCTTACCATCAGCAGGATGATAAGCGGAGGGGAATGGATCCTATAATGTTTCGTTTCTTGATGATCGGCGACGTAGTAGGTAAACCAGGGCGAAAAGCCGTGGGGGCCTTGCTCCCGGAATTGCGCCGTCACCACGAGATCAATCTGGTCATCGCCAATGGAGAGAACGCTGCCGGCGGCCGTGGCATCACACTGGAGACCGCCAACGAGCTGTTGGAAGCCGGGGTAGACGTCATCACGTCCGGCAATCACGTCTGGGACCAGAGGGAATTTGCGCCCCACCTGGACGGCGAACTACCGGTGCTGCGACCGCTCAATTACCCGCAGGGCACGCCGGGACGCGGCTCGCTGCGCTGGGGCGATGTGATGGTAGTCAACCTGCTGGGCCGGGTCTTCATGGGCCACTGGGACTGCCCGTTCCACGCCATGGACAACCTCTTGAACAGCTTGGAGCGGAAGCCGCCCATTATCGTGGTGGACTTTCATGCGGAAGCTACGTCAGAAAAGGGAGCAATGGGCTGGTATCTTGATGGGCGGGTGAGCGCTGTGCTCGGCACCCACACCCACGTCGCCACCATGGACAGCCGGGTCCTGCCGAAGGGCACCGCCTACGTGACCGACGTTGGCATGGTAGGCCCCATCAACTCGGTCATCGGCGATCAGATCCAGGACGTGCTCGACCGCTTTCTCAGCCCCATGCCCACGCGCCTTAACGTCGCCTCCGGCCCGGTGTCCTTCAACGCTGTCCAGGTGGATGTGGACGAAAGGACGGGCAAGGCCCTCAGCATCACGAGAATTCAGCGGGAAATACCATGACCGTTTTGGTTGACCTGCACATGCACACAAGCGAATCGGACGGGAGGCTTTCGCCCGAAGAGCTGGTCGACCTTGTCGGTCAGACCACGCTGGAATACATCGCCATCACCGACCATGACAGCACCTTGGCCATAGACCGGGCCAAGGAAGCGGCCCGCAAGTACCCGAGCCTCACCGTCATACCCGGCGTAGAGATGAGCACGGATGTAGAAGGCGGGGAGATGCACCTGCTCGGCTACTTCGTAGACCGGCACAACGAGGAGTTCCAGCAAATCCTGGCGGACTTGCGCCAGGGCCGCGAGGTCCGGGCCAAGAAGATGGTGGAAAGGCTGGCATCCCTGGGCATGCCCGTCAGTTGGGAGCGGGTGAAAGAGCTGGCGGACGGCGGAGCTATCGGACGACCGCACATCGCCCAGGCTCTAGTGGAGAAGGGCTACCTCGCCACACCACAAGAGGCTTTCCACAATTACATAGGACGAAATGGCCCCGCCTATGTGGAGCGCGAGAAGTTGACGCCCGAGGATGCGGTGCGGCTCATCGTCCGCATGGAGGGCCTGCCCGTGCTCGCCCACCCGGGCGACACGCCCGACCTCGACTCGTTGCTGGGATCGCTGAAGACCGCTGGCCTGGTGGGCATGGAAGTCTACTATGGCTCCTATCCACGTGAGACAGTAGAGCGCCTGGCCGCCACCGCACGGCGCCACGGCCTCGTCCCCTGCGGCGGCAGCGATTTCCACGGCCTGGGCTACTTTGACGAAGCCAAGCCCGGCGCCGTAGGCCCGCCCCGCGCATCTGTCCTGCGCCTGATGGAGCTGGTCAAGGTGCGGAGCAAGAAAGCGGAGCGAGTGTAAGACATGATGGACGTGAAGCAGATCCAGAGCATCATCCCCCATCGTTACCCGTTCCTACTCGTGGATCGCATGGTGGAACTGGAGCCTGGCGTACGCGGCGTCGGCCTCAAAAACGTCACTGTCAATGAGCCTTTCTTCCAGGGGCACTTCCCCGGCAACCCCCTCATGCCCGGCGTCCTCATCATCGAAGCTCTGGCCCAGGTGGGCGCGGTCACCGCCCTCAGCCTGGAGCAGTACAAGGG
>JACPQI010000018.1 GCA_016190545.1 Chloroflexota bacterium | reverse complement strand
TCCCCGTGTATGGCTTCCCCACGCAGGGTTACTGGATCGACATCGGCACGCCGGCGGCGTACCTGAAGCTCAATCTGGACGGCCTACGGGGTAAGTTTCCCATCGTCTTGCCAGGCCACAAGGTCTCGGAAGGCGTGTGGGCAGGCGAGAATTGTCGCATTCACCGCACCGCCCGCCTCACCGGGCCGGTGGTCATCGGCGACAGCTGCACTATTGGGCCACAGGCGCGCATTGAGGGTCCCGTGGTGATGGGGTCCGGCTGCGCCATTGAGGAGAGCGCTGTGGTAGAGGAGTCCGTCCTCTGGGACACGGTACACGTGGGTGGCCGAAGCACCGTCAGCCATAGTATCCTGGGTACGGAATCCAGCATTGGCGACGGCGTCTGGGTTATTGAGGGTTCAGTCATTGGCGACCGGGTCGTTGTAGGGGATAGCAATCGCATCGAGCGAGGCATGGCCGTGTGGCCGGACAGAACCCTGGAGCCGAGTACCATCTCCTTTGTGCGTCCCTCCTAAGCCTGGTACCATCCTCCTCCATACCCATATTGGAAGAGGCCTGCCCCTTCAGCTACTATGTTGGGGACGCACTTGGCAGGAAGGGGGCTAGGTATGGCCGCTGACATCAAGTTTGGGACTGACGGCTGGCGCGGCATCATTGCCCAGGACTTTACCTTTGAGAACGTACGGGCCTGCGCCCAGGGCGTCGCCTCATATCTTCACGAAGCTGGGCTTGCGGCACGCGGGCTCGTCATCGGCTACGATACCCGCTTTTTGTCCGAGCATTTCGCCCAAGCGGCGGCGGAGGTCGTGGCCGCCAACGGGGTTCGCGTTATGCTCGCTCAGGAGGCCAGTCCCACGCCCGTGGTCAGCTATAACGTGGCCCACCGCAAAGCGGGCGGCGCTATTATCATAACCGCCAGCCACAACCCACCCATCTGGAATGGCTTTAAGTACAAACCTGAGTACGCGGGAAGCGCCTCCGTCGCCGTCGTGAATGCCCTGGAGCGCCACATCGGCGCCGTGCTGCGCAGCGGCGTGGTGAAGAGCACTACGATGGCGGACGCAGGCAAGCAGGGGCTCGTCGAGTACATAGACTCCTCTGCCGCATATCTACAGCATGTGCAAAAGCTAGTTGACTTGAGCGCGATCAAAAAGGCCGGCCTGCGCATCGCTGTGGACTCCATGTACGGCGCTGGCGCCGGCTATACGAAGCGCCTCCTTGACGGCGGCAAGTCGCGCGTCATGGAGATGAACGACACGCGCAACCCTCTGTTCCCTGGCATGGAGCAACCTGAGCCCATCGCTCACAACCTCAAGAAGCTGGCCGCCTATGTACGCCGGGTCAAGGCTGACGTCGGCCTGGCGACGGACGGCGACGCCGACCGCTTTGGGCTGATCGATGAGCAAGGCCGCTTCGTCAATCAGCTCCAGACCTTTGCTCTGCTCACCTTCTATTTGCTGGAAGTCCGCAAGCAGCGAGGGCCTCTGGTCAAGTCGGTGACGACCAGCCGCATGATCGAAAAGCTCGGTAAGCTTTACAATGTCCCCGTAGTTGAGACGCCGGTGGGCTTCAAGTACATCTGTCCTGTGATGATGAAGGAAGATGCTCTCATAGGCGGTGAGGAAAGCGGTGGCTACGGCTACCGCGGCCACATTCCGGAGCGGGACGGAATCGTTTCCGGCCTGTATGTACTCGACTTTATGGTGAAGACGAAGAAGAGCCCCGCGCAGCTTTTGAAGGCCCTCTTCGACAAAGTCGGCCCGCATTACTACGACCGCATCGACCTGGTGATGCCGCCGGAGCGCAAGGCCTCTGTCCAGGAGACGATCGCCAAGGCCCGACCCAGCCAGCTTGACGGGGTCGCAGTGGAAGGCATAGACAGCATGGACGGATTCAGGTTCCTTCTCAAGGACGGGAGCTGGCTCATGATTCGGTTCTCCGGCACCGAGCCAGTCCTGCGCATCTATGGGGAGAGCAGCTCCACCAAGCGTGTTGCAGCGCTGCTTGAAGCAGGCCGGAACATGACGGGGCTTTAACATGAGCGTGCTGGACCAGCAAGACCTCTATCAACGGGTTGACCCAAGCGGCATGGGCGGGCGCATCGCTGAGTTGCCCGCCGTCTGCGAACGCGCCTGGCGGGAAGGGCTGGATGTCCGCCTGCCTAGTGCCTATCGCAGCGTGAAGCGCGTGCTGGTCCTGGGCATGGGCGGCTCCGCCATCGGCGGCGACCTGGTCGGCGATCTTTCGCTGGCAAGCGGTGGTGCACCCGTCTTCGTTTCACGCGACTACCAGATACCATTTCCTGTTGGACAGGAGACCTTGGTCGTCGCCTCCAGCTACTCCGGAAACACAGAGGAAACCATTGCCGCTTTCCGGCATGCCATCGCGTCTTCGGCCCCCAAGCTGGTCATGACCACGGGCGGCAAGCTTCAGTCCCTGGCGCACGAACACCATATCCCCATCTTCCCCATCACCTACAAAGCGGAACCGAGGGCGGCCATCGGGTACAGCTTGATGCCTCTCGTAGCGATACTTATGAACCTGGGTCTCCTGCCCGACCAGCGAAGAGACGTGGAGGAAGGGCTGGGTGTCCTCGCGAACCAGATAGCAACACTTGGGCCTGCTGTGCCGTTCAATCGGAATGCGGCCAAACAGCTTGCAGCACAGCTTCAGAGCAAGGTGCCGGTCATCTACGGAGGCGGACTCCTCTCGGCGGCTGCGCGACGCTGGAAAGGCCAGCTCAACGAGAATGCGAAGGTCTGGGCTTTTTTCGAGCTGTTGCCGGAGTTTAACCACAATGCTTTAGTGGGATACGAATTCCCTAAGAGCGCCGGCCACCTGTTTGTTGTCTTGCTCCGTTCGGAGTCCATACACCCTCGCCTACGGCTGCGTATTCGCATCACCACTGAAATCCTGGAGCGGCAAGGCGTTCCTTACCAGGTCTTCAATGCCCAAGGCAAGAGTCCGCTGGCCCAGATGCTGAGCGTGTTGCTGATGGGCGACTACGTCAGCTATTACCTGGCCATGCTCTGTGGCGTGGACCCCTCGCCGGTGGCGGTTATCGATTACTTGAAAGCCAGGTTAGCGGAAGCGCCTGTGGATGATAAGGCTTAGCCCGCTACAGGCTTCATTCGTTCCAGCAATAAGGCGTTCCGCGCTTCGGTCATCAAGGGGTGGATGGGCTGGTTTGCAGTAAGGAACGCGCTCATCTGCCCGTCAAACCAGGAGAGCAGCGCTGCGGAGAGGTCCCGCTTCAGCAGGTGGCGCACGTGGGTGTTGAACGGGTAGGCCCGGTCTTTATTGGGGTCTAGCTTATCGCACAGGAACAGCACCCGGTCCAGAAGCGTCATCTCCCGGCGTCCTGTGGTGTGGCACCGCACTGCCGCCAGCACGTCAGGGTGCGTGATGCCCCAGTCACGGCGCAGCACTTCGGCCCCGACAGGCCCGTGGAGGAGCACCGGCGCTCTCTCTTCAAGAGGCGAAACAGGAAGTCCGAAGTCGCGGGCAAGAGTGAGCAGCCGGTCGCCCCGCTCGGCGCGGCACACATCGTGCACCCAGGCGGCCAGCCCGGCAAGGTCACGAGAGCAACCGAAACGCGGCCCGACCTCGACCGCCAGGCGGTTCACGCGCTGACAATGCTGGAACAGGCCCGGGGGGAGCGTGCGCTCCAAGTGGCCTACGGTTTCATCTAGATGTACCAAAAGGGGCTCCATAGGCGATAAGTATAACAGCCTGCACTATACTCAATGCATGATGCAGGCCGTAGACGAAACAGCGCGCCGTTTCTTTCAGCGGGAGGGAGCTGCCTATAAAGGGAAGCGGCTGCTCGTGGGCGTGTCCGGCGGCCCCGATTCCGTCTGTCTCTTACTTACCCTTCACCGCTTGAAAAGTGAACTGAAGATGCGGCTGCACGTCGCGCACCTGCATCATGGGCTGCGCGGCGCTGAAGCCGACGCCGACGCCCGATACGTAAGCCGATTGTCCGCGCGGCTTGGCGTCGCCTGCACCATAGGCCATGAGGATGTGGAGGCGCTCCGCAAGCGGCTCAAGCTGTCGCTGGAGGAGGCGGGCCGTCTGGCGCGCCGCCGCTTCTTCGCTCGCGTGGCGCACGAAGTCGGCGCCAGCGCTGTCGCTCTGGGCCACACGGCGGACGACCAGGTGGAGACGGTGCTGCTGCGGCTCGTCCGCGGCACGGGCATCACCGGTCTGCGCGGCATGTTATCCGTCAGTGAGCAGCGTGCTGACGGCACACCTATGACGCTGCTCCGTCCCCTTCTGACGGTACGGCGACAGCAAACGGAAGCCTACTGCCGCAGCCGGGGCGTGCGGCCTCGGCAGGACCCCAGCAACCGTGAGCCGCGCTTTCTGCGAAACCGCATCCGCCACGAGTTGCTCCCGCTGCTCCGTCGCTACAACCCAGCCGTCGATGCCAGTGTCCTCCGGCTGGCCCGGCTTGCCACGGCTGATACAGACGCGCTCACGCAGCAAGCGCACGAACGACTGCCGAACATCGTCATAGGACAGCAGACAGGTGGTGTGAGGCTTGACGCCGGTCAACTTGACGCCTTGCCTCTGGCGCTGCAGCGCTACGTTCTGCGAGAGGCCTTATCGCTTCTGACGCACTCCGTCGAGTCGAATATCGAGGCAGAGCATGTGGATGCGCTGATGGCTCTTCTCCGTCTGCGCGTCGGGTCGAGTATTGACCTGCCGGGCGCCATCAAGGGCTACCGAGAATACTCCCACGTCTGGGTGGGGACAGAAGCGCCAGTCAGCCCGTGGCCGGCTATCGAGAGGGAACACCACCTGAACGTGCCGGGACAGTCCAAGGTGAGCGGCTGGCGCATCACGGCGCGGTATACCACGGCAGGGAGCGACGTAGCGACGAACGACCCCTGGGTGGCGCGGTTGGACGCAGAGCGGGCAGGCACCCGTCTCTGGGTTCGTAGCTGGCGGCCAGGGGATCGTTTTCACCCTCTGGGCATGAAGCAGCCGAAGAAGCTGCACGATTTCTTCGTGGACGAGAAGGTCCCGAGGGAGTGGCGCCGGTGTGTCCCTTTGCTTTGCGACACGCAGGGCATAGTATGGGTGGCAGGGTACCGCATTAGTGAACGCTGCAAAGTGACGCCGCACACACGGCGCATACTGTTGGTGCGCGCGAAGTTCAGGCCTATGGCCTCGGCGCGGCGGGCCTGAGGCGGTCCAGACGCCCTTCCGGCGCCCGCTCCGCGGTCACGCCCTTGATATCCCGTGTTAGGTAGACAGCCCTTGTAGGCATAGTACGCTCAATAAAGGCGTTCAACTGGGCGTAGTACTGGTCATCCTGGAAATAGTCCAGCTCCAAGTCAGGAAAGGCGCGGCGCACCCAACTCACGTACCAGTCGTACTGGAAGAAGCTGGGCACCAGCACTACCACGGGCGCGTCCGGTCGCAGCACATAGCGGGCGTACCACAGCGAGAAGACATGCCGATCACCTACCGTAAGGATGACCGCGCCCGGTTCGGCTTGCGCCAGGACGTCCAGGGCGTACTGCTTGGCTTGATTATTCTCATGTATGTCCACGGCTCGGTAGCTTGCCAACAGGGCATTGCCCGGCAGCGATAGGACCATGACGGCGGTGACAGCGGCGAAACGAAGGGCGGGCCGCGACGCTCCAAGCCGAAAGACAGGCAGCGCATGGATGAGAAGGTACAGCATTCCAACGCCTGCCCATAGACACGTGACCATGACAGCCGGAATGAGGTAAATGAAGGCGTCGCCGGTGTTGTACATGATGGCATAGATGGAGCCGGCGGCCCAGAACAGCAGGCTGGCGACAGCAATGGCCCGCTGCTGTTGCCAGAGTACGAACACGCCCACAACAGCCAGGAACAACCCCCAGCCATTGAGCTGGTCCCAGAAAAACGATAGCCAGGTCCCCACTCGCTCAAGGACATCCCCAGCGGGCAGCCCGAATATGAGAGGGCGGTACATCAAGGCGGATGTGGTCCAGTAGAAACCCGACCAGGTATGGGGATGGCCCCAGTTAATTGGCGGGTCGGCAGCGGAACGAATCGGGAGGTAGACATAGACGCTCAACCCCACGAGAAATGCGAGGGCGCTCATCGCGAGAGGCGCAGGGCGAAGATGCTTCCGCATCGTCCACAGAAGGGCTACCAGCGGCAGAGCAACAAAAGCGATCTTCAGATGGTCGCCCAGCCCGAAACCCCAGACGAATGCCGCGAGGAGAAAGAGCCGCCACGAATCCCGCCCTCCGTCTTCTTGGCGGGCCTGGTACCAGCGGACGAGCAGGTACAGCACCAGTACAGTGAGGAGAGCGTCGAGCGCGTAGACCTCCGTGACGGTGGCCTGAGACCACACTATTGGGGTGAAACCAAAGAGTAACGCTGGGACGGCGGCGGCAAGGTGCATGAGCGCAGACGGACTGTTCCACTCCCGTGCGAGGGATCGTAGGATGCGCAGCGTCAGGAGATAGAGGAAGACTACAGCTAAACTTGCCGAGACGGCGGAGAGGAGGTTGGTCCGGTACGCCACGTCGCCAACGGGGAGAAACGAAAACAGCTTGCCCAACAGCATGTAGCTGGGGTAGCCGCTCGGGTGCGGCACTCCCAGCGTATAGACCGCGGTGGCGAAATCGCCGGAGTCACCGCCGGCATTCTCCCAGGTTATGGTGGGAGAGAGGGTAGCGACATAGACCACAAGGCTGCCCGCAAACAGAAGAAGGGGCAGCAGGAATCCTCTATTGGGTCTTATCGACTGTGGCAGCGATAGAGGCACGTCACGCCAGATAGGAGAGTGGTTGCCCCATTATAGCACTCGCCTACATGACCGCATGAAAGCCGGAAGGCGTTATCGCCGGCGCCCGAAGGCTTCTGGGTTCAGGCAATGGGGAGGCAACCTGCCCTGCAACGCCTCGACGATATTGGTCGCCGCTATCACCGCCATCTGGCGCCGCGTGGCCTGGCTGGCGCTGGCGATGTGCGGCGTCACGACGACGTTCGGCAGTTGGAGAAGCGCATGGCTGGCTGGTATCGGCTCTGGCTCGGTCACGTCCAGACCAGCAGCGGCGATCTGCTCTGTGCGGAGCGCCTCTACCAGCGCATCCTGGTCAATCACCGGGCCGCGCGCCGTGTTTACGAGGACTGCGGTAGGCTTCATCGCGGCAAGCTGAGCACGGCCGATGAGATGTCGCGTCTCCTGGGTGAGCGAGACATGTAGCGATACGAAATCGCTTTGCCGAAGCAGCGATGTTAACGTGGGCTCGAAGCGGATACCGAGCGCTTCTTCCACGTCCAGTTTGCGCGTCCGGCTGTGGTAGAGCACCTGCATAGCGAAGCCGCGTCCACGTCTCGCTACCGCTTGCCCAATCCGCCCCAGTCCCACGATGCCCAGCGTTGCTCCCCACACGTCTGTGCCCAGGAATTCCATAGGACTCCATGTCTTCCATTTACCGTCGCGCACGAAGCGGTCGCCCTCCACGATACGGCGCGCCGCGGCCAGGAGGAGGGCGAAGGCAAGGTCGGCGGTGGTCTCGGTCAACACATCGGGGGTATTGCCGACAAGGATGCCAAGGCGTGTGGCTGCCGCCACGTTGATGTTGTCCACGCCCACCGCCATGTTGGCGACGATTTTGAGGCCCGGGCACTGCTCCAGCAGCGGCGCGTCTATGCGTTCCGTGAGCAGGCTAAGAACGGCATCGGTGTCCCTCGCCTGCTGCCTGACTTCGTCGTAGGGCGGCGGGGTATCGCCCTGGCCCACGCGAACCTCGGCCACCTGCCGGAGCAGTTCGATGGCCTCTGTGAAGATAGGCCGGGTGACATAGACCAGGAGCCGTTTGGCCACAGGGAGTCCTAGGCTGCTACTGGCTCAGCCCCTTGATGTAGTTGTAGGCGGAGATGGCGGCGGTCACACCGTCGCCGGCGACTGTAGCAAGCTGGCGGGCGGAGCGCTGCCGCACCTCGCCCGCGGCGAAGACGCCGGGCACCTGTGTAGCCATCCCCAGGTCCACGATGACGTGCCCGCCGGTGTCCATGGGCACGGCGCCTTGCAGCCAGTCGCTGTTGGGGTTGTAGCCCACACACACAAAGACGCCGCTCACAGGCAACTTCGACTTCTCTTCCGTCTTTACACTGCGCAGGGCCAGCGCCTCGACTTTCTGGGAGCCTTCAATGCCGTCCACAACCATATCCGTCATGACCTGAATCTTGGGGTTCTCCTTGACCCTGTCCACCAGAGTCTTGGCGGCGCGAAATTCGCTGCGGCGGTGAATGAGGTAGACCTTGGAGCACAGGCCGGTCAGGTAGATCGCCTCGTCCAGGGCATTGTCACCGCCGCCCACCATCGCTATCTCTTGGTTGGCGAAGAAACCGCCGTCGCAGGTGGCGCAGTGAGAGACGCCCATGCCCTCCAGCTCGGACTCGCCCGGCACGTTCAGCAGGTTGCGCTTGCCACCGGTCGCAATGATGAGTGCCTTGGCGGCGATGGGGCCGTCGGCGGTCTGCGCCTGCTTGACAGCCCCCTTCACGTCCACGGACTGGACATGAGTGATGTTGAGTTCCATGCCGTAGTTGCTGCCCTGGGACTCGATGTTCGTGACCAGTTCCGGGCCGGTGACGCCGTCAGGAAAGCCGGGGAAGTTTTCGATCTTGTCCGCATTGATGACCTGTCCGCCCGGCATGAGCGTTTCCAGCACCAGTGTTTTGAGACCGTAGAAGGCCGCGTACATCCCTGCGCTCAGGCCGGCGACACCGGAGCCAAATACGACGACATCCGCTTGCTTCGACATGCGTGGAACTCCTTCTTGATAGTGTATGGGGCCTTGCCATGAAGGACAAAGCTCAACAGGCGTGTACCCCGATTATATGAGATGCGCATTGCCATGAAAAGGTTGAGGTTGGGGAGAAGAGCGTCTAGGGAGGCTGGCCTTCCTGGCGCTTTCGCAATTCCTCTTCCCACCGCCGTAGCCGCTCGGCGACTTCCTTCTCATAGCCAAGAAGGCCTGGCTCATAGTAGCGGCGGCCGCGCAGGTTGTCTGGCAGGTACTGCTGCTCCACGATATGCCCGGCGTACTGGTGAGAATATCTGTAGTCGCGTCCGTAGCCCAGGGCCGTCATGAGGCCGGTGGGCGCATTGCGCAAGTGGAGCGGTACCGGCTCGTTACGCTGCTCCTGGACGTCCTTGCGCGCCCGGGCATAGGCTTCCAGCACCGAGTTGCTCTTGGGAGCCGTCGCCAGGTAGATGGCGGCTTCGGAGAGCGGCAGAAAGCCCTCCGGCATGCCGATGAAGTGGACCCCTTGCTGGGCCGCCACCGCAACGGACAAGGCCTGGGGGTCGGCCAGACCAATGTCCTCCGCTGCAAGAATGATGAGCCGCCGCGCGATGAACAGCGGGTCCTCTCCACCCTCCAGCATGCGGGCCAGCCAGTAGACCGCCGCGTGCGGGTCCGAGCCGCGCACCGACTTGATGAAGGCGGAGATAAGGTCGTAGTGCTGCTCACCCGTCTTGTCATAGAGCGAAGCGCGGCGCTGCACCGCATCTTCAGCAATGGCGAGGGTGACGGTGCGGCGGCCCTGCTCATCGGGCAGGGACGCACCCGCCGATAGTTCCAGCGCGTTGAGGGCGGTCCGGGCATCGCCGTTAGCCATCCCCACGAGGAAGTCCAACGCTTCAGGCACAACACTTACGTTCAGTAAGCCCAGTCCCCGTTCGGCGTCCCTAATCGCCCGCTCGACAAGGGTGCGCACCTGTTCATGTGTGAGGGCGTGCAGCGTGTAGACGCGGCAGCGGGAGAGCAGCGGCGAGATGACCTCAAAGGACGGGTTCTCGGTTGTGGCGCCAATAAGAGTGACCGTGCCGTTCTCCACGTGGGGCAGGGTGACATCTTGTTGCGACTTGTTGAAACGGTGGATCTCATCGATAAACAAGATAGTGCGTTGCCCATAAAGGGCGCGCCGCTCTTTCGCCTCCTCAACGATGCGTCGCAGGTCGGCGACACCCGAGGCCACGGCGCTCACCGGCTCAAAGTGGCACTTGGTCATCTGGGCGATGATGAGGGCCAGCGTGGTCTTGCCGCTCCCCGGGGGTCCCCACAGCACCATAGATGGCGCCTGGTCGGCCTGGATGCTCTGGCGCAAGACGCGGCCTAGCCCTACCAGGTGGTCTTGGCCGAGCAACTCGTCCAGGGTGCGGGGGCGCATACGCGCAGCAAGGGGGACTGTAGAGGTGTCTTGCGCCGCGTGCTGTTCGAAGAGCGTGGGTGTTTTCTGCCTGCCCCGCATGAACGAGGAGGCGCCTCGACTAGCTGTCCCAGCACGCCGGGGCTTAGCAGCCTCGTCAGAGCTGAGTGGCGACGGCGTAGTAGTCCTCCTCGGTCAAGCCTTTGGTATCAGAGGAGCCCAAGAGCCAGGGGTTCACTTCCAACCGCTCGCCGCCGCAGCGGGGGCAACGGTCCGGCTTGCCGTTGGTCAGTTCGGTGAAGACGCTGAAAGCGTGCCCGCACGAAAGGCACTTGTACCGGACTTCGGCCATCCTGCCTCCATCATACCACCCTGTCCGCTAGCTAAACGAACAGAAAATCGCCGATGAACCCGTCCTTCGCCTGCGGCCGGGGCGGGACGAAGTAATAGCCACCCTCCACCGCGTGATAAAAGTCCTCCAGCCGGTCGTGGCCGCCTTTCGTCTCGCTCAACATGCTCTTCTTAATGGCCTCAAACTGCTCCAGGTCGCGCTGGAAGCAGATGAAGAGCAGGCCGGACTCGAAAGGCGTCCAGAAGGGGTACGAGCGACGGTAAATCTTCATGTCGCGGGCGCCCATCTTCACGTCGCTCTTCTTCTTATGGCTGGTTCCAGGGGCATCCGGGTACTCGGCGCTATCGGCCTTGCGCCGCCCGACGGCGTTCTCCTGCTCCTGCACGGACAGTTTGTCCCATGCGGGCACATCTTCCCGTATCTTGCGGAAAGCCAGGTAAGAGCCGTCGCGAAATGCCCGGTCCTCATCCCCGATAAGCGCAACTTCTGGCCGTTCCTCTTGACCGGGGTTGGCGGTGCCGTCGACAAACCCCAGCACGCCGCGAGAGCCGGGGAAGGTGAAACCCTGGTGGTGGGCCTTGGGCAAGAAGTCGCCGCTCAGCAACCGCACTACCGCCTTGCCCACCAGATGGTTCGTGAACTTCACATTGCTACAGACTTGAATGAGTAGGTCGGCCTGGGTCTTGGCGGGATCAAACTTGTCGCGCTTGAAATGTGGCATGGGCCGCAACGCCTTGGGCTTGCGCTTGGGCGCGAAGCCGCCCACAAAGTCGCTCCCAAAGCCTACGGTGATGGTCAGGTCGGAGGCCACATGCTGCTCCATGAGTCGGGCCGCTTCCCGCGAGAGCTGCTGGAGCTTGGTCCGGATAGCGGCCTGGGCCGGAGTGGTGGTCAAGAGCAGGATAAGGTCAAGGTGCTCCTGGGGCGCCTCGAGGACACCGGGCTGAGCGAACATCATAACCTCCAGGGGGAGACGCGAATGTGTCCGGCGTCTCACGAGGGTGATGAGGTGAAGTCTTCTACCTTAGTCTACCAAGAGGTGAATATCCCTGGATAGTGACAACAGAGCCGCCATCGGTGTCATTGACCTCACGGGTGCAGCCCCCTAGAATCAGAGCAGCCGAGCAAGTAAGGACCTGGTTGATGAAGAAAGACCTGCTCCCCATTCTGGCTTGCCCCGTGTGCCGAGGCCCGCTAGTTCTCTCCGCCATCGAGGAGACGGAAGACGATGTTGTGAGCGGGGCCTTGCGCTGCCAGTCCTGCCAGGTGGACTACCCGATAGCGAATAGCATTCCCAATCTGCTGCCGCCGCAGGCCAAGGCAAGCGGGCGTTAGCTCAAAGGAACCGGCTTAGGCTGCGAAGCGCACCCGGGCAAAGGCGGCCCCGTGAGGACCTGCGGTAATGAGGTCGGCGGGCGCGCCTGGCGGGCGGTGCCGCACGTCCCATTTGCCGCGCTGCTTGCCAGCGACGATGCAGTCGCCGTCCAGAACGACGAGGAACTCGTCAGCGATGGCGGGCTCGTCCGGAAAGGTAGCGCCGGGCCGCAACTGCGCTTCCTCTGTCAGGATGCCGTGCTGCTGTGGGTCGATGAGTACCTTTCGCTGGCCGCTGTTCACTGCTGCTGCTGGAACGTCGGCGTCCGCTACGATGATCTCCCGGCCTGCCAGACTCGCCTGCTTTCCCTCCGGCTGCCACATGTAGACGATTCCGGTGGGCGCCACACGGAGGGTGATGAACACCAAGCCCTCGTTCTTGGTCACAATAGGCCCGTAGGCCCGCTTTGCGTCGGTGTAGTGAACGAGGAACGGCCTGGCCTTGTGGTTCGCGACGGTGCAGCTCCCTTCTACGACGAGTTGGAACTGCCGTACCATGTGATAGTGGGCGTCCAGGTGCGTTCCCGGCGAGAAGTTGATAATGTAGACAGTCGGCTCACCTGGCTTGGTGCTCACCGCACAGGGCTTGTACCGGTTCTGTCCCCGTAGGCCGGGGGTGCTCCCCTCTCGCCAGGGGGTATCTTCGGCCAGGATCCACCGCTCTTGCACCGCAATTGTCATAACGCCTCCTCGCCTCGCATGCTGTTGCAGAGGAGCGTTATTGTAGGTGGGCGCTGCGGGACCTGTCAAGCAGCCGTGTCCGGGCGCTAGACCTGGTACTTCTTGATGAGGTTGCGGGCAATGACGATGCGCTGGATCTCGTTGGTCCCCTCGCCGATGATCATGAGAGGTGTGTCCCGGTAGTAGCGCTCGAC
>JACPQI010000090.1 GCA_016190545.1 Chloroflexota bacterium | reverse complement strand
GACCGGGCCGGAGGCCACGCCGCTGGTGCTCCGCACCACATCGCCGTTGGGCCGCAGCCGGGAGAAGGAGAAGCCGGCGCCGCCGCCCGACTGGTGGATCATCGCCATGCGTTTCAGCGACTCGAAGATGCTGGGCAGAGAGTCCTCGATGGGCAGGACGAAGCAGGCCGAAAGCTGGCCCAGCGGCAGGCCCGCGTTCATCAGGGTGGGCGAGTTGGGGATGAAGGCCAGCGACTCCATGAGCCGCAGGAACCGCTCCTCCACCTCCGCCCGTCTGCTCGACGCGCCGGGCCAGCGCTCCTCCGCCGCCGCAATCGCCGCCGCGACGCGCCGGAACATGCCCGCAGGCGACTCCGCCACCCGGCCCTGGTCGTCGCGGGCCAGGTAGCGCGCCTCCAGCACCTTCACGGCGTTGGCGCTCAGCCCCAGCTCTTCGCTCTGGGGCGCTCTGTCGGCCACCCCATCCTCCTTTGCGTTGCTGTTTTTCTATTGTACGCCTGGTAGGGGATGGCCTCACCCTCTCAGGGACGCGCGTCCGCGCGCCCTCTCACACCGCCAGGGCGGGTCTCAGACCCGCCCCTACATTTGGCGTGATGGTCCGATACGCCCAGTGCGATTGGCAGGGTTATCTTCGTCTTCTGGCCAGCGGGCGGGATCGTCAGCGATGTACTCGCGAATACGGGCGAGTTCAGCATCGTTGCGAATGACGTGCTCGTAGTAGTTCCGTTGCCAAAGCGGTGCGCCGGGTGTCCCCCGCCGATCGTTCATGCGTTGTGTCGCTGCCGATTTGAACGACCGCACAATCGCACCCAACGAACCTGGCTGTACCTCGGGCCGTAGGGGCGCAGCATGCTGCGCCCCTACGGCCCGAGGGCAGAACGACGATGCCGTGGATGTGATTCGGCATGACGATGTAGGCGTCCAATTGCACCTGGGGGTAGTGCGTGGGCAATTGCTGCCAGGATTCCTCTACAGCGCCACCCAAGAGGCTTAGCCCCATACGCCCATCGACGGTCTCACCAAATAGCATTGGCGCTGATAAGTGCAAATGGTGATGAAGTAGGCGCCGGCCCGGGAGTAGTCGTAGCCTTTGAGGCGAATTGAGCGGCGGCGATGGACGGCAGGGTCATATCTGCGGCGCATGGCAACATTATCGCAGGTATTGCTTCAGAGCGAGGGCGGGTCTCAGACCCGCCCCTACGACGACGGATGGCGGGGAAAAGGGAACGGGCCCCGATGTTACCGGGGCCCGTTGAAGGTGCTAGGCTTTTGGCGTTGTTTGCGCTTAGGCCTTGCTGCCGCGGCGGCGCATCATGAGCACGCCACCGAAGGCGATCATGGCCAAACCAGCAGCGACCGCGCCCCATAGGGCGGAGGTGCCGGGGGCGATATCGCCCGGGGTAGGCGGCGTCACCGCAGGCGTGGCGGTGGCCGGGACCGGCGTGGCAGTTGGAGGAGGTGGCGGGGTCACCAGCGCCAGGTTCGTGCGGGTGGCCGTGCCAGCCGCGACAACCGCGCTGGGGGCCGTGCCGTCAGACTGGAAGGCGTAAATCACACCGCCGACCGATGCCGAGAAGCCCACGGTGACGCCGGCGTTAGCCGCCGGGACGTCCACGCGGTACTCGTTAGCGGCCTGGCCCGAGAGAGAGCCAGTGGTGGTGGATGCGATCAATGCAAGAGTGTTGAAGTTGTAGACGCTAACAGTTGTGCCAGCGGCGACAGCCTGACCATCGATGGTAACCGTACCGAAGTAGATGGCAGGCGGCTGCTGGGCGCTAGCGGCGCCACCAAAGAGCGCAACGGCGAGGAGGGCCGCTAGCAGGGCGCCCAGGATCCGAAGTTTCGTCATTCAGCCCCTCCTTTTTTATTCGTTCGTGAGGGTGGGGCGGGCTGATTGCTCAGCCCACCCCACCCATAAGGTCGTTCGGGTTACGTTACGGTACCACCACGAAGGTCAGCGCGGCGCCCACCGGGATGGGCGTGGGCGTGTTAGCCCGCACCGTGAAGGTGACGCCGCTCACGCGGACCGTGGTCTGCACGGTCACCGTCAGGAAGATCACAGTGTTAGGCTGGATCTGGCTGAAGGTGTTGCCCGGGACGCCCGGGACGAAGCTGGTGAACAGTCCCGTGCTGTAGTCGAAGCCGAAGGCGGCGTTCAGGGTGCCCGCGGTGGTCAGGCCCGCAAACGCGGTGGTCACCGCCACCTGCTGGACCGCGGCCGTGACCGCGATGCTGGCGCTGGCCGTCACGCCGCCGGCAGTGGCGACGACAGGCTGCGTGCCAGCGGCCAACTGGGGTACCAGGACCGTCGCCGAGAAGGCGCCGGTCACGTCCGTGGCTGGCGCAGGCGCCGGCAGAGCAGCGACACCGCCGATGGTCAGGGCAGCGACCGGCGAGAAGGCCGGGAAGCCCGCGCCCGTCACCGTTACGTTCGTGCCCGCCGCCGCAGTGGTCGCGCTCAGGGTGATGCTGGCGCTAGGAACGCTATGCGTGGCGCTCCGCGTCCCACCGAGAGCCGAGGTGCCCGTCACCGTGTTGGCAGACGGGATCGCGGTCCCAAGAGGAACCGAGAAGGTGCCGCTCGCGGCGCCCGCCGAGTCCGCTGTCGCCGAGGCGACCGCCACTCCGGCATAGGTCACCGTGACCGTGCTGCTGGCCGCGAAGCCAGTGGCGTTGAAGGTCACCGTGGTGCCGCGGGCGCTCGTTGCAGGGTCAAGGCTCATCACTCGAGAGGGAACAGTCAGGTCCACCGTGCCGATGCGCCCGCCGGTGTCCGTGAAGACCAAGGGGTAGGTGCCGGCGGTCAGGGTGGTGGCGTTCACTGGGATGGTGATGGTGGAGACCCAGTTGCCGCCGTTATCGATGGCGATAACGGGCTGCTGGGCCGCGGTCAGGGCAACACCCGCAAGTGTCGCTGTGCCCACGGCAATGGTGGCCGCGCCACCCGTGGTAAAGCCGCTGCCGTTCACCGTGATGGCCTGGTTGGGGACCACAGTGCTTGGCGTGGCGGTGACCGGAGCAGTAGCGACCGTGAAGGTGGTGGTGCGCGTCTCAGCGCCGGCTGTGACGGACAGCGTCTGCAGGCCCGCCGGCACGGCGGCCGGGACGACTGTTGCAAAGGTCACGCCGCCGGCGGCGCTGGTCGTCGTGCCGGCAGGGACCGCCACCGCAACGCCGCCCAGAGTGGTCGCGCCGACTGCGGTCGCGGCCGGGTAGTTGCTCAGGGTGATGCTAATGGCAGCGCCGGTCACGGCGCTGGTCGGGGAAATGCTGACGGTGCCGCGCAGCGTGTACGTGGGGTTGCTCGCAACGGGCACGGCGCCGCCGCTGCCGTCAATGGCGTTGATCGGGTGGGGGTTGCCGGCAATCGTAAAGGACAGGCCCACGCTGAAGGTGCCGCTGATGGCGTTGGCGGCGTCGGCCGTAGCCTGGGCCAGAGTGACCTCGCCAGCGTCGATAACGCCGTCGTCGTCAGTATCGATCCACACGGTCACCGTGCTGCCGGCCGTGTAGCCGACGCCGGTGAAGGACACCGAGCTGGCGCTGGACCCGGACGTGGGGCTCAGGGTCAGCGTCCGCGTGATGACGTACGCAGCCGAAGTTGTGGCTGCCGCCGCAGCGCTCGAATTCATGGAAACGGTCGCCGTCGTTGTCGCGGCGGTCGGGTTAAGGATGCCGGCCGCCTGAGCGAACACGAGGGTGTGACCGGCAGTCGCAGCAGCCACGGCGACGGGCACCGTAATGGTCACCGTCCGCCCGCTCACCAAAGGAGCGGTGGGAGGGGAACCGGCGCCGGTGGCGCTGGCCAGCGTACCGTTGACGGCCACTGTGCTGGCGGCGATAGTCGCCGGGACCGTGGTCCCCGTCGGGAACGTGACGCTGATGGTGCCGACGTCTTCAGCCAGCGCCTCGCCCGCCGCTGTCGCGAAGGTGATGGTGTACTGGGCCGAAGAGCCTGCCGTCGCCGGGTTAGGCACAACGACCGCGCCTGCGACGATAGCGCTCGCCTTGCCCACCGGCAGGACGCTTACGATGAGGCTGGCCATGAGGGCCAGGGTCAGAGCGACCCGCAAGAAGAGCGTAGTTTTCCTACCTTTCATTTACTTTCCTCCTTTCCTATTCATGCCTGCGAATGTAATGCCGTTCACTGTGTCTTGTGCTCCTTTACTCGCTATTTCAACCCTCGAAAGGGCTTTCGTCACATGCTCACCTCCCGGCCTGTCGGGCTCCTGGTGGAAGGCCCAAGTAAAGCATAGCGGCCTCCTCTGCCTACCAGGTCGCGAGCGAGGCTGTGGGTAATCTTAGCCGTGCTTGCCATCATTGTCAAGTGTATGAGCGGGAACATTCTACACAACCACCTCGGGTCGAGGCGTGCGCTGCGCCGGGGCCGGATGCGAAGGGCGCGTCGAGTGGTATGGAATTTTTGAACCTCTTTCAAATATCGGGTTGAGTTTATCCTTGGCGCACGGCCTTGTCAATAGGCATGAGCGCCTTTTTCCAGGCACCTACTACAATAGGTAACGCAGGGCCGCCCAAAAAGTTAGCGCAGCAAGGTGGGCCTGAACCTCGCCCTCGATCTCCCCGTCCGGTTGTAGGGGCAGGTCTGCGACCTGCCCTCCTCTCGGTGTCAATGGTAGGGGCGTAGCATGCTGCGCCCCTACGGGACACCGCCCCCTACAGTTCGCGTGGTTCGACAAACCCCTCGCTATGCTCAAGGGCTCGCTGCGGCTCGGCTCATCACGAACGGTTATTGTCGCGTCATTGCGAGCCCCGATGCAATCGGGGCGAAGCAATCTGGCGGGGAGGGAAGCCTCACCTCCGTCCCCTCTCCACGCTTGTGGAGAGGGGTGTCAGCCGCAGGCGGACGGGGTGAGGCCGCCGCTCTTATACCTCTGCTTTGCTCAGCGTGGCGAGGAACTCGGCGTTGGAGGCGGTGCGCTGGAGCCGGTCCATGACCCGCTCCGTGACGTCCGTGTGGTTGGTCTCGGAACTGCTGAGGAGGGCGACCATGCGGCGCAACACCAGAAGCTGCTTGGCCCGGGCCTCGTCGAACATGAGCTCCTCGCGCCGGGTGCCGCTGCGGATAATGTCGATGGCGGGGAAGATGCGCTTCTCCGCCAGGCGGCGCTCCAGGTGCAGCTCCATGTTGCCGGTGCCCTTGAACTCCTCGTAGATGACTTCGTCCATTCTGCTGCCGGTATCGACGAGACAGGTGGCCAGGATGGTGAGGCTGCCGCCCTCCTCGCTCTCGCGGGCGGCGCCGAGGAAGCGCTTGGGCGGGTAGAGGGCGACGGGGTCGATGCCGCCGGACAGGGTGCGGCCGCTCGACGGCAGGGCCAGGTTGTAGGCCCGGGTGAGGCGGGTAATGCCGTCCAGGAGGATGACCACGTCCTTTTTCGTCTCCACCAGGCGCTTGGCCCGCTCCAGGGCCAGCTCGGCGACGCGGGTCTGGTCCTCCACCGTTTCATCGAAGGTGGCGGCGAAGACCTCGGCGAACGGGACGGAGCGTCGCATATCGGTCACTTCCTCGGGCCTCTCGCCGATAAGGCACACCATAAGGTGCACGTCCGGCGAGTTGGCGCCGATGCCGTTGGCGATCTGCTTCATGAGCATGGTCTTGCCGGCCTTGGGCGGGGAGACGATGAGGCCGCGCTGCCCCTTGCCGATGGGCGAGAAGAGGTCCAGCATCCGGGTGGACATGATCTCCTTCGTGGTCTCAAGCTGAAGCCAGCGGCGCGGGAAGACGGCGGTGAGGGTATCGTAGTTGGGGCGGGCACGGGCCTGGTCGGGGTCGATGCCGTTGACCCGCTCCACGCGAAGGAGGCCGTAGTACTTCTCGCCCTCCTTGGGGGGGCGGACCTGGCCGATCACCATGTCGCCGGTGCGCAGGGCGAAGCGGCGGATCTGCGACTGGGAGACGTAGACATCGCTGGAACCGTGCTTGAGGGTGCTGCTGCGCAGGAAGCCGTAGCCTTCCGGGGTGTTCTCCAGGATGCCGCTGGCCAGGACGAACCCCTGGCGCTCGGCGTCGACCTGGAGGAAGCGCACGATCAGCTCCTCCTTGCGCAAGGCGGCCGCGTTGTTCATGCCCATCTCTTGGGCCAGGTCCAGCAGCTCCTGGCGGCTTTTTGCATCGAGTTCGGTGTAGTTCATGCTCTTCTCCCGCGCGATTGTTGTACTTGTTGTAGTTGTATTAAGGGTCATTTAGGGTCTCCCTCGTCCTTTTGCGGTGGAATAACAATACCGACAATGGGCCTATCATGAGCGGGAACGCGAGGTCCCGACATCAGCGGCAATTCATATCACGGTCGAGGTCCGGCGGGCTTCTCTATTCCTTAAAAGAAAAGACTGCGCTGGCCGCTAGGCCTTGACTTTCGCCACCTTTTGCCAGTCCTGGATGAAGCGGGCCACACCCACGTCCGTGAGCGGGTGATGCATCATTTGGACCAGGACCTTGTAGGGCACCGTGGCGATGTCGGCGCCGGCCTGGGCCGCAGCAACGCCGTGTAACGGGTGCCGGATGCTGGCGGCCATGACCTGCGTCGGAAAGTTATAGGTGCGAAACACCTTGACAATATCCCCCACCAGGGCCATCCCATCGTGGCCCTCGTCATCGAGGCGCCCGACGAAGGGGCTGACGAAGGTGCTTCCGGCGACGGCGCCCAGGAGCGCCTGGTTCACGGAGAAGCACAGGGTCTGGTTGACCCGGATGCCTTCTTTGGCCAGGGCGGCGATGGCCTGGAGACCCTCCAGGGTGCTGGGCACCTTGACGACGACGTTGGGGTGCCATCGCGCGATCTCTTTGCCTTCCCGGACCATGCCTTGCGCGTCCACGCTCACCACTTCGGCTGAGATGGGGCCGTCGATGATGGATGCGATCTCCAACACGACCTTGCGGTATTCGTCCATGCCCCCACGGCCTTCTTTCGCCAGCAACGATGGGTTGGTAGTGACGCCGCTGACGACACCCAGGGGGGCGGCCTGACGGATTTCATCGAGGTTGGCGGTATCAAGAAAGATACGCATGAGGGGAGACGCTCCTTATTCTAGCATAGTCTCCTGCGGCTGTCCACACCTGTACGGCCCCGTCATAGCAAGACCCTATGACAACGGGGGTCTGGGGGCGTCCCCCAGATACTATTTTCTCCCCCTTCCTGGCCAGGAAGGGGGCAAGGGGAATGGTCGAAAAACGATGTGAAACGCCCTCTCATACCCGTGTCGGCTCCTGCACCTGGTGGCCTTCCAGCGGGAGGGCGCGCTGCTCGCCTTCCCGCAACACGCCCTTGGCGGCCTCTATGAACATGCGGAAGAGGGGATGAGGTCGCTCCGGGCGAGACTGGAACTCGGCGTGGAACTGGGTGCCGACCATGAAGGGGTGCCCGACAACCTCCACTATCTCCACCAGCCTGCCGTCCGGGGAGATGCCGCTGGCGACCAGGCCCGCCCGCTCCAGCGTCTCGCGATAGGCGTTGTTGAACTCGAAGCGGTGGCGATGGCGCTCGTAGACCAGGTCGGCGCCGTAGGCGAGGGCGGTCTTGGTCTCCGGGACCAGCTTGCAGGGGTAGGAGCCCAGCCGCATGGTGCCGCCCTTGTCCTTCACCGAGCGCTGGTCCGCCATGAGGTGGATGATGGGATGCGGCGTGTCCGGCTTGAACTCGGTGGAGGTGGGGTCGTCCGACTGGAGGGCGAAGCGGGCGTACTCGACACACATGAGCTGCATGCCCAGACAGAGGCCGAGGTAGGGCACGCGCTTCTCGCGGGCGTAGCGGGCGGTGCGGACCATGCCCTCGATGCCGCGCGGGCCGAAGCCGCCCGGCACGACGATGCCTTTGACGTGCTGGAGCAGGTCTTCGCCTTCCCGCTCGATCTGCTCGGAGTGTATCCAGGAGACCTGGACGTCCATATCCAGGGAGAGGCCGGCGTGGTAGAGGGCTTCCCGGACGGAGATATAGGAATCCTGCAGCTCCACGTACTTGCCGACGATGGCGATGGGAAGCGGCGTGCGCGGGCCTTTGAGTCGCCGTATCATGGCGGCCCACGCGCCCAGGTCCGGCGGCGTCCGGGGGAGGCCCAGGGCTTCCACTACCAGCCCGCCGAGGCCGGCCTCCTCCAGGATGAGCGGCACTTCATAAATGCTCTGGACCGTGGCAAGAGGGATAACGCCGCGCTTCTCTACGTCGCAGAAGAGTGCGATCTTTTCCTTTATATCATCGGAAACGGGGTAATCGCTGCGACAGATGATGACATCCGGCTGAATGCCGATGCCACGCAGCTCCTTGACGCTGTGCTGCGTGGGCTTGGTCTTCAGCTCTTTGGTGGAGGCGATGTAGGGCAGATAGGTGAGATGTAGATAGAGCACGTTCTCTTTGCCAATGTCTTTGCGGACCTGCCGGATGGCCTCCAAAAAGGGCAGCCCTTCGATGTCGCCGACGGTGCCGCCGACCTCGACCAGCACCACGTCCGCCTTGCTGGCGCGCCCGACCTCGCGGACGCGGGCCTTGATCTCGTTGGTCACGTGAGGCACTACCTGGATGGTGCCGCCGAGGAAGTCGCCGCGCCGCTCCTTGGCGATGACGGAGGAGTAGACCTGGCCGGAGGTGAGGTTGGAGAGGCGGCTGAG
>JACPQI010000092.1 GCA_016190545.1 Chloroflexota bacterium | reverse complement strand
TCGTGCTGGGGGCGCGCGTGGAGAGCCCCAAGACCATCGCCACGGCTATACGCATCGGCAACCCGGCGAGCTGGAAGGGGGCCGAAGCGGCCCGCGACGAATCGGGCGGCACGATCGACAGCGTGACCGACGAGGAGATCATCGAGGCCTACAAGGTATTGGCGAGTACAGAGGGTATCTTTGTGGAACCCGCCTCCGCCGCCTCCGTCGCAGGCCTCATGAAACTTTGCCGTCATGGCTTGCATCTCAAGAACAGCGTTACGGTGTGTGTGCTCACCGGTACCGGCCTCAAGGACCCCGATACAGCCGCCCGCTATGCGGAGCCGCGTATGGTGGACCTGCCGCCGGAATTGGATGCCGTGGAGCGCGTGTTGCGGCTTACATCCGGACATGGGTCATGAGGTGCTAGAGCAAGATTTCGTCGCCTCGGCCGGAGACTGGACACAGCTCCTAGCCGAGGCTCCCCAGTCCAGCGTCTTTCAGACTTCAGCGTGGCTCCACACGTGGTGGGAGCAGTTTGGCGGCGGCAAGCAACTCGCCATTGTCACTGTCACGCACGAGGGCCAGCTTGTGGGCTTGGCGCCGCTCATGCGCGCGGAAGGCCGCCTCCTCTTCGTCGCCGATCCGGACATCTGCGACTACCATGACTTCCTGGTACGTGACGGCCAGCACCAGACCTTCTTCACCGCACTGCTCACCCACCTTGGCGGCCAGGGCGTGCGGCAGGTAGAGCTCGCGGGTCTGCGTGACGGCTCACCGACCCTGGAGGCGCTGCCACCCATCGCCCACAGCCTGGGATTCAGCGTGGAGCGGGTGGTAGAGACGGTGAGTCCCGCCGCCGAGTTGCCCGGCGATTGGGACAGCTACATTCAATCTCTCGGCAAGAAGGACCGCCACGAACTGCGCCGCAAGCTGCGTCGGCTGGAAACGACGGCCCCGGGCTACCGCTTCGTCGCCTTGGGCGATGGCCGCCGGGTCACGAATGAGGACCTGTCGGACTTCCTCTCCCTGCTCACCGGGAGCCGGGAAGACAAGAGGCAGTTCCTCACGCCGGAGCGGGAGCGCTTTTTCCGCAGCCTGTCCCTGGAGCTGGACCGCCAGGGCTCCTTGCGACTGGCCTTCCTGGAGGCGGACGGCAAGCGAGTGGCGACCGCCCTATGCTTCGCCTACAACGGAGTCTTCTCCCTCTACAACAGCGGATACGACCACGCATACGCCCACCTCAGCGTGGGGCTGCTGGTGAAGGCGCTATGCATCAAGGAGGCCATCGCGCAGGGAGCGCACAGGTTCGATTTCCTTCGCGGCGCCGAGCCGTACAAATACGATCTGGGCGGCAAGGATGTCACGGTGTCCAAGCTGCTCTTGACAAGACAGTAGAATGGACAGTGCGCGCCTCCACGGCCTGCTCCACCCCATACGCTACAAAGGACGTTCGTGCTGAACCGGATCGCCTACATTAGCGTGCATGGCTGCCCCCTCCGCCGACTGGGCGAGCGGGACACGGGCGGCATGAACGTCTACTTGCTGGCTCTGGCCCGAGAACTGGGGCGCCACGGCCTCTCCATAGACATCTACACACGGGAGCACGACCCGCGAGACCCGCGCGTGGTGGACATCGGCGAGGGGGCGCGAGTGGTCCACATCCCCGCCGGCCCCTATCGAGAGGAGAAGGACAACATCCACCTGCACCTGGGCCAGTTCCTTCGCGGCGTCCTCTCCTTCACTCAAGCGAACAGCTTGTCTTACGACATCGTCCACGGCCACTACTGGCTCTCAGCCAAGGTGGCCTCCGCCCTGAAGCGCCGCTGGGGCGTACCCCTGGCGGTCAGTTTCCACACTCTGGGCGAGGTGAAACGTCGGGCTCGCAAGGGTCAACAGGAAAGACCTGTGCGCATTGCGACGGAGCGACAGGTCATCACCAAAGCGGATGCCCTCTTCGCCTTCAACCCGGACGAGAAGGAGCAGCTTGTGCGGCTCTATCACGCGCCGCCGGACCGGGTGCGCGTGGTCCCGGGCGGTGTAGACCTGTCCCTATTTCATCCTCTTGACATGACAGCATCGAGAAAACAGCTGGGCCTGCCGGAGAAAGGCCTCGTGGCCCTCTATGTGGGCCGCGTCGAGCCGTTCAAGGGCGTGGACCTGCTGCTGGAGGCCACCGCGCTGCTGAAGCGATGGGACGACCTGACGGTGCTTGTCGTGGGTGGCGGCAGCGCCGGCCACGCCGATGTAGAGCGCCTGAGCGCCCTCGCCACCGAACTCGGCATAGCCGAGCGGCTGCGCTTCACTGGCTCTGTGCCCCACCACGCGTTGCCCGCCTATTACAGCGCCGCCGATGTCTGCGTGGTACCGTCCTACTATGAGTCCTTCGGCTTCGTGGCCGTGGAGGCGATGGCCTGCGGCACGCCGGTGGTGGCCACCCAGGTGGGCGGCCTGGCAGTAACAGTGGAAGACGGACAGACCGGGTATTTGCTGCCGGAGCGCTCGGCCTCGCTGCTGGCTGAGCGCATAGAACGGCTGCTACAGGAACCTTCCCTACGCCGCCGGATGGGCCTCGCCGCTCGTGCGCGCATGTCCCGCTTCACCTGGCCCGTGGTTGCCCGTCAGGTGATGGCCGAGTATCATGCTTTGTGGAAGAAGGATAGTTTCGGAGCGCTAGGAGGGCATGACCAAACAGCGCCTGCCTGGAGTTGCCATCGTTGAGCGGCACCTGAGGAGCCGGTTCATCGCCGGTCTCCTCATTGTGGTGCCCATCGGCATCACCGCCTTTGTCCTCAGGTTTGTCTTTGACTTCCTGGATGGCCTTCTGGCCAGCATCGCCAGCACCGTCTCCGGCCAGGACATCGACTTGCACCCCGGCGTCGGCATCGGCTTCACTCTAGTCCTTGTCTACATCGTCGGTCTGGTCACCGCCAACATGATCGGGCGTCAAGTGGTGGGACTGGTCCACAACGTGGTGGAGCGGCTGCCCATCGTGCGCAGCATCTACAGCGCCGTGCGGCAGATCGTGGAGGCGGTGTCCGGGACCGGCCAACTCAAGTTCAATCGAGTGGTCATCATCGACTGGCCCCGGCCCGGGGTGAAGGCGGTCGGCTTTGTGACGGGCCAGGTCATCTACCGGGGCAGCGAGCGCATGACCAGCATCTACCTGCCCACCACGCCCAATCCTACCAGCGGCTTTCTCGCCATCGTGCCGGAGACGGACGTAACGGAAACGAACATTAGCGTGGAAGACGCAATCAAGCTGTTCCTTTCGGGTGGCATCGTCGCCCCCACGGCCATCACAACGACGGAACGCACTTCCCAATCAACCCAGCAACCTCCAGGGGCGCAGTAGCGCGGCGGCGGCCAGCGCCACCGGCGTCGCCCGGCGTGCGCCCTCACTCACGAAGCGCGGGCAGCACCTCCCGCCCGAACGCGGTGATGAAGCGCTCTTTGTCCGGCATGACACCCGCGAGAAAGAGGTGCTTGACGCCGCACCGCTGCAGGCGGCGGACCGTATCCACCCAGTCGCGCGCGGCGCCGACGATCCCGAACCGCTCAGCCAGGTAATCGCGGAGGCCGAGCTTGGTCGCGAGTTGAGCGTTCCGGTCACCGGCGCCGGTATTGAAGTGCCCAATGATCTGGTACTCCCGCTGTAACGTGTCGAGTTTCTCCTGAAGGTGTGGTGGGGCCTGCCGGCCTTGCATGCCGGCATGGAAAACGTGGAGGGCGCTGCCAGCCAGGGCGCCCAAAATGCGTTCGATGGCCTCATCCTTGCTCGCCGCGATGTCGCCTTTGGCGTACCACCACACCTCGATCTCCTCCGCCCTTCTACCCGCCGCGCGTGCTCCCTCAGCGATGTATTCTTGCGCGGCGGCGATGACCTCCGGCGTCAGGCCTGATTCCACAATGACGCCGTCCGCGATGCGTCCGGCCTGCCGCAGGCCCAGGGGCCCGGAGGCGGCGATGAAAATCGGCACGGGCGTGCGCGCCCAGGCTGTGGTAAGGGTGTGGCCCTGGTACATGGTGGTGGAGCTGCGCCACAGTTCACGCACCGCGCGAATGTAGTCTTCCAGCGCAGTGCGCCTTGCCCGGGCCACGGCTCCAGTGCTCAGGCCGAGAAAGACTCGGCCCGGCGCCAGTTCCTGGACAGAGGCGATGGCGGTGGCCGTGACGAGGGGATCGCGGGAGACGGGGTTTGTCACAGTGGTGCCGAGGCGGCACCGAGAGGTGTTAAGAGCAGCCAGGGTCAGCGACACGTATTGGTCAAGCAGGAGAATGGGGTTGTCGCCGGTTGTCACATCGTCAAAGCCGGCCTCTTCCGCGAGCCGCACCCAACGGACAAACTGGGCCGGGTTCATGGCGGGCAGGCCAAGGCCAAAACTCATTCGCATTGAGGCGTGGCCTCTGTTCACCATGGCGTCGTGCCGCTAGATGGGCAGCCCCAAGGCTGCCCGCACCGCCGCCCCGACGGGCGTCAGCGGGTTCGCCTCGGGGGTGCTGGCTGAGAACATCCGATTGTGCGTTATGCCGACTGCCAGGTGAGTGTCGGGATCGCACCAGCCGACGGCGCCGCCCGCGCCTGCGGAGCCGAAGACCCGGGCACCATTGCCCGCGGGATACATGGCGAGGCTGCCCGCCAGGTGGAATCCTGTAATGCTCCCCCGGTGAGGGGTGCCGAGTGTGTAGTCCCAGTCGCTGGGCGGACGGGGTACGGAGAATAGTTGGACTCGCTCTTTCGAGAGAAGGCGGACGCCGTCCAGTTCCCCGCCATTGGCCAGCACCGCAAAGAACCGGGCCAGGCTGCGTGCATTCGTAAAGAGTCCCCCGCTGGGATTGCACGCGCGACGCATCACGGGGAGTCCATACACCTCCTCGCGAGGGGAGACTACGAAAGGATTGGCCCGCTCGTACAGCAAGTCGGGTGGTATCCCAGGCGCGCCTGGGGGTATCGGGGGCAGGTTCCTCAACCTGGCGATGCGCAGATGGACCCTGTCGGGAGCCCCCATGTACAGGTCATCGAGCCGCAGCGGACGGACTATCTCCTCTTGCACGAACTGGCAGAACGGCCGCCGCTTCGGATCGGTGCGCCGCACGATCTCGCCAATGACCCATCCGAAGGTATAGGGGTGGTATGCGCTCTTGGTCCCTGGTTCGAACAGCGGGTGCATGTCCGCGATCCTCTTCACCATCCAGTCCCAATCGGCGAGGAGATCAGGTGTCACCCCGAGGGGCGCCAGCGGCACCCCCAGCCGGTGGGTCAGCGCATCATACACCGTGGCCTTGTCCTTGCCGTGGACGCCGAACTCCGGCCAGTAACGGACGATAGGCGCCTCGTAATCGATCAGCCCGCGCTCGGCTTGGATGTGGAGAGCGGTGACAGTCACGCCCTTGGCCACGGAGAAAGCGGGGAAGAGGGTGTCGGCGTCAACCTTGCGGCCGGTGGTCTCGTCGGCGATGCCAGCCCAGACATCTATCACCAGCTTTCCATCCAAGTAGGCCGCCACCTGAATGCCCAACTCCCCACCCTTGCCGATGGCTGTGTCGACTGCTTCCTGGACGGTCTTCCTTGGGTCCTGTGCCATGTTTCGTCCCTTCCTGGCGTGAGAAGCCCCTGGACACTTGTCAGGCGAGGGTGTCCAGGGGCTTCTGGTCGTTGCTTCATCCTGAACGGCTTAGCGGCGAGGCCGAAGCGCCTCAAACCCGCTGACGTTGTAGCGGACGATAGGCTTCCAGTCCGCCGCAACCTTGGGTCCGACGGCCAGAAGGGCCGACGGCATGACCACCGGAACCTCTTGGTAGTTGTCGTACTGGATCTTCACAATCTGCCGGACAATCTCGTCACGCTTTGCCACATCGGCGGTGGCGGACAGGACGTTGGCCAGGTCCGCGACGTCCTTGTTGAAGGCGCGTGGGGCGCCTTGCTTGTAGCCAAAGGTGGTCTGGAGGCCAGCCTCATAGTCCGGCCGGGCCGCGGTGGAATAGGCCCATATATCGCCCGCCGAATTGTAACCGGACCAGTTGGGGAAGAAGGAGCCGAAATCGGTTGGGCGGAGGCTGCACTTCACCCCTATCGCCGACCAGTATCCACAGGTCGCCTCCAGGAGACGCGGGTTCTCCGGCTGCTGCGGGAAAGACCACGCCTCCGTTTCAAACCCGTTCGGATATCCCGCCTGCGCCAGGATCTGCTTGGCTTGGGTGGGGTCGTAGGGACGAGGCTGCAGCCCCAAGCTGTTCAGACCCGGGACTATCCAGGTCGTCACGCTGGGAGTGGCCCGGCCATTAAGAATGGTGTCTATGAGCTCCTGCCGGTTGACAGCCAGGTTGAGGGCCCGCCGCACGTCCTGCTTCAGGAACGGGACTGACGCGTTGAACTTGGCGTGGTCCGGCGCGTACTGGCCGCTGAGAATGATGGTGGTAGCGTAGTTGTTAGGAATCTCGACGACGCGAACGTTTGCGATGCCCGCTACCTGGTTGGCAAGCTCCACAGAGACCGGCATCACATCCACCTCGCCGGTCCTGAGGGCGGCGAGCCGTGTAGCCGCCTCGGGGATCTTCTGCAAAACCAGCTCCTTGAACCCAGGGACACCCCATTTCCAGTGCCTGTCACGCGCCTGGAAGCGATAGATGCTCCCCGGCACCTTGCTTTGGAACGTGTACGGGCCTGAGCCGAGTGGCCGATCATTATAGCCGGACTCGCCGACCCTATCGAAGTAGGCCTTCGACATCACCGGGAACTGCCAGAAGTCAGACACCTCCAGCGGGAAGGTGGCAAAGAGCTTCGTAAAGGTCACGGTGACCTGGTACTTGCTGTCCACCTGGACCTGGTCAAGCTTGTCCTTCCACAGGGCGACGAAGGGGTGCTTGGAGGTGGGGTCCTTCATCTTGTCCAGCAGGAACTTGACGTCTGTAGCAGTGACCTCACTGCCGTCACTGAACTGGGCGTCCTGCCGCAGTTGCAGTGTGTACTTAAGATTGTCGCTGCTGACAGACCACTTGTCCACCAGTCCTGGGCCAAGGCCCGTCTCGGTGCTGTAATAGGTCATGTAATCGTAGAGAGGCTCGTGGAGGAACTTGCCAGGCGAGTTGAGGTTCCACGAGATGAAGTGTTCATCCCCAAAGGTGTCCACGCCAATAACAATCTTGTCGCCTTGCGCCGGGGGTGCCGACGTTGCCGGGGCTGCGGGCGTTGCCGTGGCGGCGGGCCGTGCCGTGGCAGTAGGGGCAGGGGCCGAGGTGGGCGCCGCCTCCTCGCCACCGCCACAGGCTGCGGCCAGCAGCGCAAGCGCAAGGGCCAGCGTCAGGACGAAAGGAATCCGCATGGTCGTTTTCCAGTACCGCATCTGACCTCCTTTGGTGTCGTTTCTCACAACCCAGGACTACCATCTCTGTGTCAATGCCGCAGTCAACTGCTGCCTGAACGGAACGCGCGTACGGTAACACTCTTTGCTCTTCTTGTCAATACCGAGACCGACGTCAATACCGAGCGCGCACGCGCTGCTCTGCCCGCTATAATCAGTGGACGCGGACGCAGCAGACCTGCGATTATGGACGAAATCGTGCTGCGTCAGGAACCGGAGGCAACATGACTGCATCCGCAGACCTGTGTGACCTATCGATAGCAGAGGCGGCGGCGCTCCTGGAGCGCGGCCAGGCCACGTCGGAAGCCATCGTTGCGTCATGCCTCGAACGCATCGACGCCCTTGAGCCGAAGCTCCAGGCGTGGGCGCTGGTGGACCGCCACGGGGCCTTGGAAGCGGCACGGCGCTGCGACCAGGAGATGCGCCGCGGCCAGCGGCGAGGCCCGCTCCACGGCATCCCCGTTGGCCTGAAGGACATCATCTTCACCGCCGGCATGAAGACGGAGGCGGGATCGCGCTCCTGGGCCGGCCACGTCCCCTCCTACGACGCCACCGCAGTCCATCGGCTCAAGGAGGCGGGCGCCGTCATCCTGGGCAAGACCCACACGACCGAGTTCGCCTGTTATGACCCGGCGCCCACACGCAGCCCCTGGAACACGGCCCACACGCCAGGCGGTTCCAGCAGCGGCTCCGGGGCAGCGCTAGCAGCGGGAATGTGCCTGGCAGCCCTCGGCACCCAGACGGGCGGCTCCACCCTGCGCCCTGCGGCCTACAACGGCGTGGTGGGCCTCAAGCCACAGCTAGGCCGAGTAAGTACCTTCGGCCTGGTGCC
>JACPQI010000091.1 GCA_016190545.1 Chloroflexota bacterium | reverse complement strand
CCCAAGGGCCGTGTCGGCGGCTTTGCGGACGCGGCAGCATTCGCCGAGTTGGTCGTTCTCGCAGTCAAGGGCGCCGCTGCTGCGGACGCCCTGCGCGCCGCCGGCGCCGCGAATCTCGCTGGTAAGCCTGTCATCGACGCCACGAACCCCATTGCCGATGCGCCGCCAGTCAATGGTGTGCTCAAGTTCTTCACTAGTCTTGATGAGTCCCTTATGGAGCGGCTGCAACGCGAGTTTCAGGATGCACACTTCGTCAAGGCGTTCAATTCGGTTGGCAATGCCTGCATGGTTAATCCGCAATTCAAGGGCGGCAAACCTACGATGTTCATCTGCGGCAACGATGAGGCAGCGAAAAGAACCGTGACCGGAATCCTCGATCAGTTCGGCTGGGAAACCGCAGACATGGGCAAAGCCGAGGCTGCGCGCGCGATCGAGCCGTTGTGTATTCTCTGGTGCATCCCAGGTTTTCTCCGCAACGATTGGATGCACGCTTTCAAGCTGCTATCCAATTCGTGAGAAGCGCCCTAACAAAAGCATGCAGCGGGCAACGCTAGGGCGTCACCGCTGATGCTACGAGCTTCTATCAAAATCCTCACGCTTGATCCCTCTCCATTGCCAATGGAGAGGGATCAAGAAAAAAGAGCTTGGGGGTCACCCCCAAACCCCTGGCAGAAGGGGCTATGCCCCCTCTGCAATCCCCCTGACCAGAAGTTTTGTTAGACGCTCTACGTGTTATCTCTTGGAGGGCTTCTTCTTGCCTTTGACGGTGGGGTCGCCTGCGTCGGCGAGGGCTTCCACCTTCCAGGGCATGAGGCCCGGTTGGTGTTGGCGCTGGTGCTTGGTGGAGATGCTTCCCCGTCTGACGCCACGTATTTTCAGGACGCCTTTGGACTGTGTGCGGCTTGACATGGATGCGCTCCCTTGACGACCGAACGCGGGCCGACGAGCGCGCCTGCTTCGGTCATGGTATTCCTGTCTTGTATTGTACACAGGACTGCGGACTTCGGCATCCGGCGAGGTTGCAAAGGGGAATGGCCTAGGTTACGCTTGTAGCCACGTTCCCGTGGGCGAATACAACGAGGAAGGTGTCCTGATGGCTTCCGGCGAGCTGACCCCCGGCGCAGTCCAATTGAACCTTCCCACCCGCTATGTGGGTCAGGTCATTCATTACTATGAAACCCTCACCTCAACCCAAGAGGAGGCGCTGCGTCTCGCCCGGCAGGGCGCTCCTGAAGGCTGCGTCATCATCGCTGACGAGCAGACGGCGGGACGGGGCCGCTTCGACCGTTCCTGGGTGGCGCCGAAGGGCCAAAGTATCTTGCTATCGCTTGTCCTGCGCCCGGAGCTGTCCACCCTCGTCAAGCTGAACATGGTGGCCTCGCTGGCGGTGGTCCGCGCCATACGACGCAGCACAGGCATCCAGTGCCAGATCAAGTGGCCGAACGACGTGCTGTACCAAGGGAAGAAGCTGTGCGGCATCCTCATCGACACCTACTTCAGCGGCGAACACGTCGATTTCTCCATCGTGGGGCTGGGACTGAACGTCAACGTGGACGTGGAGCGGGAGAAGGATGTGCCGTCGCACGCCGTGAGCCTCTCGGGGGTCTTGGGCCGCAAGGTACCCCGGCTTCTCGTTCTCCATTGCCTCCTGGAGGAGATGGAGCTGTACTACGAAGCTGTAAAGGCACAAGATCCCATTCATGAAGGGTGGCGTCGCTACGTGGAGACCATTGGCAAGCCCATTAGGGCCACGATGGGCGAGCGGGTGGAAGAGGGGATAGCGGAAGGGGTAGATGAGGACGGCAATCTGCTCCTTCGCCGAAATGATGGGCACCTCATCACCCTCTCCTTTGGACAGGTCACCCTTCGTTCCTAAGGAGCCCTGCATTGAGTCCTAAACCTCGCATCTCGTCTTTGCGAGCGAGTCTGCGAGCGAAGCAATCTGGCGGGGACGGGGCATGTCCCCCCACCTCCAGATTGCCACGTCCGCCTGCGGCGGACACGCAATGACGATGCCCTACCCTGCATCGGGCAGGTTTAGCTCCCTATGCAAGCCCCTGTACGTCCGCTGTTGGTCTCCCTGCGCCGTTGTCTCGGCAGATGTCCCACTTCAGTCTGCGGGTTCGCTCCAAGTTGAAGGGGCAGATAGATTGGAGTAGAATTGCCACCGCTTGTGTAGGAAAGGTGCGCATGACAAGGCACAACACAGTTCCGCTGTTGCCTGGCGCGATTGACCTCTTGCCAGAAGGGGTAGGCCGGCTGCTGTCTGCCGAGCAAGCGCTGCTCCAGCGGTTCCGCTTATGGGGCTATCGCCGCATTGAGACGCCGGTGCTGGAGCGGACCGAGCTGTATCTCAAGAAGTCCGGCACCGCGCTTACATCGCAGTTGTACACTTTTACAGACCAGGGCGGACATAAGGTCAGCTTGCGGCCGGAGTTCACGGCATCGGTCTTGCGGCTGTACCTGCAGCAGCGGCGGCCACAGGCGCCGGTACGGTGGTGCTATAGCGGCCCGGTCTTTCGTTTCCAGGCCTCAGAGGGCAACCGGAGCGCCGTTGGGCCGCGACAGTTCACTCAGGTGGGCGCCGAGACCATTGGCGTGGGGGGTGTGGCGGCTGACGCGGAGGCGATTGCTCTGGCCAGCGAAGCGGTCGGCTCTGTCATCGCCGGTCCGGTCCGTCTTGTCCTCGGTTGCCCCGGCCTGTTGAGCGATTGCCTCTCGCGGTTGCCGGTCTCGGAGCGGGCGCGTTCGTTTCTGCTCGATAGCGTACGGGAAATGCGGGGATCACCGAAGGGCCTTGATGTGGTGCGGCGCCGCGCCGCGGAGTTGGGGTTGCTGGCTGAGGACCGGCAGGAGGCGAAAGGGCGAAGGGATAGAGGGGCGAGAGGCGTCAATCAGCAATTGCTCCAGTACGTTCTCGGCCAGGTGGGACAGGCCGGTACTCGCACCGCCGATGAGGTGATGGAGCGGTACCTCCGCAAGCTGAACCAGCGTGACGACCCGGCCCATTTCCGTTCCACCCTGGACTTTCTGCACGCCATTACTAGCGTGCGCGGGCAGCCATCTGTTGCTCTGCCCGCGGCAGAGAAGGTGTTGCAACGCCACGGGCTTCAGTCAAAAATGCTGCAAGAGTTCGGCGGGCTGGTGGCCATCGCCGAACAGGCTGTGGAGCCATCTGTGCGGACTGAAATAGACTTCGGCCTTGCCCCAGAGTTCGCTTACTATTCGGGATTCGCTTTTGAGTTTGTCTCCAGGGTCGGCGGCAAGGAGCAGGTTGTGTGCTCCGGCGGGCGGTACGACGGCCTGGCGCGGGCCCTTGGCGCAGTCGCTGACGTGCCGGCGTGCGGGTTCGCTCTGTCTCTTGAGCGCATCGTCGCTGCTACGCCTTTCGGCAGCGACAACGAGCAGCGCCAAGAACAGGCTGTCAGAATTGAGACCAAAGATGCCAAGGGCGTGGTCCAGGCCCTGCGGGCCGCCGGCGAGTCGCACAAGAGAGGCCGTATCGCTCGGTTGGCGCTGGACAAGGGGGTGAGGTAGTATGCTTCGCCTCGCCTTGCCAAGCGACCGGGTCATGGAAGAGCCTACGCTGGAGTTCATGCGCTATTGCGGCCTGGCCGTGAAGCGCTCCAGCGTCCGCAGTTATGCGGCCAGCATCGCCGGGCTAGACCAGGTCTCGGTCCTGTTCCAGCGCTCCGTCGATATCCCGCAAAAGCTGGAAGACGGCAGCGTCGACCTGTCCATCGTGGGCCTGGACCGGTGGAAGGAGAGCGGGACAGAGGATGGGCCAGGTCTCGTGGTCATGGAGGACCTGGGGTTCGGTGTCTGCGATCTGGTCGTGGGCGTGCCCGACGCCTGGATCGACGTGACGTCCATCGCAGACCTGGCGGAACTGGCGCTGGAGTTCCGTCAGCAGGGGAAAGAGCTTCGGATTGTCACCAAGTACCCGAGACTGGCGCAGCGTTTCTTCCAGGACCAGGGCATCAACTACTTTGAAATCGTGTCGTCGGCGGGGGCCATGGAGATCGCCCCTGCGCTGGGCTACGCCGATGTGGTTGTGGATGTGATGACGACGGGAGCCACCTTTCGGGAGAACCGCCTGAAGGTCGTGGAGGGCGGTCGCATTCTCCATTCGGAAGCCTGTGTGGTGGCGAATAGGGCGACTCTTCGAGAGGACACGCAGCGTGTCCAGCTCGCCAAGGCGGTATTGGAGGCGATTGAGGCGCGGCTGGGCGCTGGCGGCTACGTGAGCGTGACAGCTAATATCCGGGGCGCTTCAGAGGAACGCATAGCGAGGCAGGTGGTCAAAGAACCTGCTCTGGCGGGCATGCAAGGGCCGACGGTGGCCAAAGTGTTTAGCAAGGGAGGGCAGGGGAGCTGGTTCGCGGTGACTGTGGTAGTGCCGCAGGCAAAGCTGCTCGCGGTGGTGGAGCACCTGCGTTCCCTGGGGGCGAGCGGAATGTCGGTTGTGCCCGTCCAGTATGTCTTTTCCGCCCGCAGCGAGTCCTTCGCCTATCTGACGAAGGAGCTGAGGCTCCGGTCAACGCCAAAGCGACGCGGCGGCTAAGATCGGGGGCAGCGGTGTGAGAATCGTTCAGGGGGTGGAGGCAGCCCAGGCCAGACTGTTGGCCCGGCAGCCGCTTGGGAGAGTACGGCTGTCGCCCGGGGTCAAGGCGAGGATGAAGGCCGCCTTCGGACGCCCGCTCTCGGCGGAGGAGGCGGTGCGGCGCATCCTGCTGCGCGTGCGGCGAGAGGGCGACAAAGCCGTTCTCGATTTCACAGGGCACTTCGATGGGGTCGCGTTGACTTCTCTCGAGGTGGAGCGGGGCGAGTGGGAAGCGGCCTTCCGTACTCTGGAGCCGCAACTCAAGAGAAGCTTGGAGCTTGCCGCCGACCGAGTCCGACGGTATCACCTCGCGTGTCGCCCCAAGAGCTGGTTGCGCCGCCGACAAGGGTTGGGACAGCTTGTCCGTCCCCTGGGCACGGTTGGCATCTATGTGCCGGGCGGCACCGCCGCGTATCCTTCCACCGTCCTTATGACCGCCATTCCAGCGCGAGTCGCGGGCGTGGGCCAAATAGTGATGGCCACTCCTCCGGGACGCGATGGGAAACCGGACAGGGCGGCGCTGGCGGCGGCGCACGTGGCCGGCGTCACGCGGGTATTTGCGATGGGCGGAGCACAGGCCATCGCCGCTATGGCGTATGGCACAGCGACCGTCCCGCGTGTCGACAAGGTCTGCGGCCCCGGCAATATCTTCGTGACGCTAGCTAAACGCCAACTGTTCGGGCAGGTGGGCATCGACGGTTTGCACGGTCCTACCGAGACGGTCATCATCGCTGACGGCACGGCGGACCCGCGCCTGTGCGCCGCCGACCTGCTGGCCCAGGCGGAGCATGACGTGCTGGCTACACCCATTCTTATCACCACCTCGCGTGAACTGGCCCAGCGCGTGAAGCGCGAGGTGGACAAGCAGGCCCGCGACCTGGCCCGGCGCGCTCTTGCGCTGGAATCGCTGAAGCGACGCGGCGGCATAGCCGTGGTGGCGAGCGTCCAGCGGGCGATTGCGCTGGCCGAGGAGTTTGCGCCGGAGCACCTTTGCCTCCTGGTTGCCGAGCCGTGGCGCTATGTAGAGCGCATCACCAATGCCGGTGGGCTGTTCCTGGGCGAGGCCTCGCCGGAGGTCCTTGGCGATTACGTGGCCGGGCCCAGCCACGTCATGCCGACGGGGGGGACGGCGCGGTTTAGTTCGCTCCTCGGCGTAGAGGACTTTGTCAAGCGTGTGGGTGTGGTGGCGCTGTCTCGGCGGAACATCAGGCCCTTGGCCCAAGCGGCCGCAGTCATCGCCGAGGCGGAGGGCCTCACGGCCCACGCTCGCGCGGCACAGATGAGGCTGGAGCCGCGTTCTCGTCGCCAGCGCAGTACTATGAGGAACCGGGGTACCCGCCGTGGCTGATATCTCCGCACGGCGGAAGGCTGTGCAGCGCCGCACCCTTCCGTCAGTCCAGAAGGGCCGCGTACGGAAGGGGCTGACGCCTCCGATCCGCAAACACCTGAAGTTTCTCACGCCCTACACGCCTCTGGTGCCTCCGGACTTGATGGGCGTGACTTCAGGCCGCGCTGACAAGAGGGTGGTGAAACTGGACGGCAATGAGAACCCGTACGGCTGTTCGCCACGGGTGCGGGACGCTCTGGCCAAATTGGAAACGGCCCACCTCTACCCGGACCCGGAGTCGCGGCGGCTGCGGCTTGCCTTGGCCCGCTACGTGGGTGTGGACGCGAGCTACATTATCGCGGGTGCGGGGAGCGACGAGATTATCGACCTGCTGCTGCGTTTGTTTGTTGAGCCTGGCGATAGGGTGATCACGTGTGTGCCCACGTTCGGCATGTACGCATTTGACACGCAGGTGTGCGGCGGCAAGGTGGTGGAGGTCAGGCGACGCCCCGATTTCTCCATCGATGTCGGGCGGGTCCGCTCGGCTGCGACCAGCCGCGCCAAGATGCTCTTTCTCGCTTCGCCCAACAATCCCAGCGGCAACGTGACGCCGCGCGCGGATGTGGAAACGCTGCTCAGCCTTGGCCTGGTGGTGGTAGTGGATGAGGCCTACTATGAGTTCTGCGGCGAAAGCGTGGTATCACTAGTCCCGCGCCATCCGAACCTAGTGGTGCTGCGCACCTTCAGCAAGTGGGCCGGGCTGGCGGGCCTGCGCGTCGGTTATGGCGTGATGTCGCCGGATCTTGTCGGAAGGCTGATGCAGATCAAGCAGCCCTACAATGTGAGTGTGGCCGCCCAGGTCGCCGCCGAGGAATCGCTGCGGGACCTGCCCGCCTTGCAGCGGACGGTGAAGGCGATTGTGCGAGAGCGAGAGCGGCTCCACAAGCGCTTGAAAGGCCTGGTGTTCCTGGAGCCGTACCCGTCACGCGCCAACTTCGTCTTGTGCCGTGTCTTGAGGGGTGATGCGAAGGGTCTTCGCGACTGGCTCCAGGAGCAGGGGATTCTGGTCCGTTACTTCGATACCGCATTGTTGAAAAACATGGTGCGGATGAGTGTCGGAAAGCCGGAGCACACAGATGCCCTCATCGCTGCGCTGGCGCGCTGGCGCGGCCAGCTTAGCGTTCCTTGACACCTCGATACAGCTACGGTACACTCTGCCACGGTTCACTCCCCATTTCGTCCCGGCGGCGACGCCTCCGGCAGGAGACGGTCATGACTCAACAGCGTTCGCTCATTACTGACGAGATGCGCAAAGCAGTTGGCGTGGAAAGCGAGCCGGTGGCGAACCCCGTGGAAAGCCGCGAAGTCCGCCGCTTTGCCGACGCTATCGGCGACACCAACCCTTTGTGGAACGACACGGATAAGGCACGCAAGACGCGCTACGGTGGCATGATTGCGCCGCCCACCTTCTTCCGCTCGTTCACCGTCGCCGATCCTAACGTCGCCATCAACCATGGTCTTCAACGCCTGCTGGACGGCGGCAGCGAGTGGGACTACTACGAACCCGTACGCGTCGGCGATACGATTTACACCTCGAAGAAGCTGGTGAGCATGACGGAGCGGGAGGGCAGGATGGGCAAGATGCTCTTGCTTATCTGGCAGACCTCCTACAAGAACCAGTTCGGCAGGCTGGTGGCGACGCAGAAGGCCACTCATATCTTGTACTAAGGGTGGTGTGAGGAGGAGTAGGACATGAGCCACCAAATCTACTTTGAAGACGTTCAAGAGGGAATGGACCTGCCCCCCGTGGCTAAGCAGCCCACACCGCGTCAGTTGGTGAAGTACGGCTCCGCCGCGTACGACTTCTACGAAATCCACTATAACGACGCTTTCGCCAAGCAGAAGGACCTGCCGGGGATCATCGTTCATGGCGCGTTGAAGAATGCCTTTCTCGGCCAGCTCGTCACCGACTGGATGGGCGAATGGGGCAACCTGAAGAAACTGTCCTGCCAGTATCGCGGCATGGATGTGCCCGGCGATACCCTCACCGCCAAGGGCAAGGTGAGCAAGAAAGAGGTCAAGGACGGCGAGAACCTGGCCCATCTGGAAATCTGGATTGAAAACGGCAAGGGCGAAAAGACGACGCCGGGACAGGCGGTCGTGAGCTTGCCTTCTAAGAACGCACCGGTGCGCTCATCTTTCTAACGGCAAGGAGGCGTCGGCATGACGACGACAGTGAATCGTGTGGACTTGAACAAGCCGCTGCTCGGCAAGGTGGCGGTCGTGACGGGTGGTGGAAGAGGCGTTGGGCGCGGGATCGCCCTGGCTATGGCAGCCCACGGCGCCAAGGTCGTTGTCAATGACCTGGGTTCGGGGACGGATGGGTCGGGCGCATCCCAAGGTCCGGCGCAGGACGTGGCGAACGAAATCAAGCAGATGGGCGGAGAGGCCGTCCCCAACTTCGACAGTGTCGCCTCCATGGCCGGTGGCGAGCGCATCATCAAGACGGCCATTGACGCCTTTGGCCGCCTGGACATCCTGGTGACCTGCGCGGGCATCCTGCGCGATCGCATGTTTTTCAATATGGCGGAAGAGGAGTGGGACGCTGTTATCGCCACCCATTTGAAAGGCACCTTCGCCTGTGTGAAGCCAGCCTCCGTGGTGTTCCGGCAGCAGCGCAGCGGCCGCATCATCACCGTAACGTCGACCTCCGGACTCTTTGGCAACCCCGGCCAGGCGAACTACTCCGCCGCCAAGTCCGGCATTGCGGGCATGACACGGGTGCTGGCGCTGGACCTGGGCCGCTACGGTGTGACGGCAAACACTATCGCTCCCCGGGCGGGCACACGTCTGACGCTCACCGAGGACATGAAGAAGGTGATGGAAGCGCGCCGCGCCCGCCAAGAGAAGGTCTTCGCCAAGATGGGCGAAGAGACGGACATGGACATGCTTGCGCCCGACGACGTAGCGCCGTTCGTCGTCTACCTCGCCAGCGATTTGACCTCGAAGGTGAACGGTCAAGCCTTCATTGTCTCTGGCGCAAGCGTATCGTGGGCGCAACCGCCGCGCCCCATTCGCACCCTCTACAAGCCTACCGGCCGGTGGACGCTGGACGAGCTTATGGACATCCTGCCGCGCACACTGGAGATGTACATGACCAACCCGGCGCCGGCGCAGCAACCCGCAGCGCCGCAGCCCGCGCCCGCGGCCAAGAAGTAGCCTGGCGCCACAACTTTGGGAGAGCAGGAGGACGCTTGTGGGTGATCGACTGAAGGGGAAAGTAGCCGTTGTGACCGGCGCTGGACGAGGTATTGGCCGGGGTATCGCCATCGCCCTGGCGGCTGAAGGCGCCGGCGTGGTGGTGAACGACATCGGCGCGAACCTGGACGGCACGGGGACGGACAAAGGCCCGGCAGACGAGGTGGCTGACGGGATCCGCACAGCAGGCGGCAAAGCGGTCGCCGCCTACGACTCCGTCGCTACCTTTCAGGGCGGCGAGGCCTTAGTGAAGACCGCCATCGAGAAGCTGGGACGGCTGGACATCGTGGTCCACTGCGCGGGCGTCTTGCGCGACCGCATGATCTGGAACATGGCGGAAGAGGAATGGGACGTGGTGGTAAAGGTCCATCTCAAGGGCTGCTTCAATATCTGCAAGCCCGCTTCCGTGGTCTTCCGGCAGCAGCGCGGTGGCCGCATGATCGCTATGACGTCCAGTTCCGGCCTCTTCGGCAACGCCGGGCAGGCCAACTACGCCGCTGCCAAAGACGGCATCGCGGGGTTCATCCGCGTGGCCGCACGCGACCTGGGCCGCTACGGTGTGACCGCCAACGGCATTGCCCCCGGCGCCGATACCCGCATGCTGGCGTCCATCCCGGGGCGGGAAGACCCGAACCAGGAGGTTGGGCTGTCGGTGGCGCCGCTCGACCACCTGGGCATGCCGCGCGGCAAGAAGGACCCCGATGACGTGGCGCCTATCGTGGTCTACCTGTGCACCGACCAGGCGGCGAATATCAACGGCCAGTTCTTTCTCGCCGCCAATGGGGTCATCGCCCTGGTCAATAGTCCGTACAACGCCCAGGGCATCCAGCGGCAGCAGGGGCGGTGGACCTTCGCCGAGCTGGCGAAAGTCTTCCCGGCCACGCTCGGGCTGAGTATGGTCAACCCAGCGCCGCCGCAACCTGCGAAATAGCCTGCGCAAATACAGCGCAGGGCGGCTATAGAAGCCCGTTCCAGTGGTTGTATTAGGGGGCCTTGCTCGCGTCTTTGAAGCGGGCCAGTTCCAGCCACCTTTTACGCAACACTTCCATGACCATGAACTGCTGGCCGTTGCGGTGGGTCCTGCCGGTGGCGGTGAACCCCACCTTTTCGAAGGCGCGCTGCGCCCGGCTGTTCCATTCCAAGGTGTGGAGGTAGACACGGCGCAGGCCGAGGGTGAGAAAAGCGTATTCGAGGAGGAGGCGCAAGGCCTGTGCTCCCCAGCCCTTGTCCCAGTAGCTCTTGTCCCCGATCATGATGCCGAGTTCCGCTTGCCCGCGTATATGGTCGATGTCGTAGAGCATGCAGTTGCCGATATGCCTGCCTTCAGCCGTGTCGACAGCGAAGCGGACCCGGCTGGGCGTGGGGTATCGGAGCTCCTCCTGGAAGTAGCGCAGGAAATCGGCGAACGGCATGGTGAGAGGATTGGCGGCGTCAAGCCTGCTGAGCTCGACGTCCACTCGCCATTGATAATCACTGGCGGCGTCTTCCAGCCGCTTCTCTCTGAGCACCACGGCGCGTTGCGCAATCATTGAGGCGCTCCTGGGCCGTCTCGCGTGGCAATGAAGGCTTTGGCCCTTTCAACCACTGCTCTTTCTGTGACGTGGGTCATGATGCGTAGCGCCTCGTTGATAGGGAACCATTGGACATGGTCGAATTCAGGGTCGTGGTCGTCCAGGTGGCCACCACAGGGGCGCATGAGGTAGAAGTGGACGCGCTTCCGGATTCGTTTCTTGTCGCGCTGGAACCAGTACTGGATACTGCCTAGAGGCGCTTCAATCGTCACTTGCAGCCCTGTTTCCTCACTCACTTCGCGCAGCGCGGTTTCCTCGCGACTTTCACCAGGGTTGGGTGTGCCTTTGGGTAAGGCCCACAGCTTGGGCGAGATGCGCCCGCAGAGCAAGACTTCCGGCTGGTCGTCCTGGCAGCGGTACACCACGCCGCCAAACGAGACGTGCCGTTCAAAGGGCTGTTTCTCCCAGGGGCGGTTTTTTTGTGAGCCGCGAGTCGGCGTCAGCGGCCCTGGGAGGGACTGTTCCGGCGCGGTCTTGCTTTCTGCATCCAGGGTCATGGAGGTGTAGTCTCATTCTAGGAAGGGGGTGTGGGGAAGTCAACGCCAACGCAGGTGCGGTAAGATAGTCAGCACAAGAAGCCATCCCAAAATCCCTCACCCCCAATCCCCCTCTCCTGGGGAGAGGGGGATGAAGAAAGAAGCTGGGGGACACTGCGTTAGACCCTTCGCTGCGCTCAGGGCAGGCCCCCAGACCCCCGTCAGAGGGGGAAGCCCACTCTGAACTCCCCCTTGAGTTTACCTGTGAGGAGGGTAACGTGGCTGCACAGTCTCGATTTGTGCTGGCGATGGATATTGGAGGCACGTGCAGCCGCGTGGCTGTGGCGGACCGCCGCAGTCTCCTTGTCCGGCGCGCAGCACAGCCTACGGGGGCGAAGGACGGGCCTGAACGAACAGTGCGCCGGCTGGTGACGGTGGCAAGACGCCTTGCGCGAGACCTCGAAGGCGGCACCCTTGCCGCTGCTGGCGTGGCCATTGCCGGGCCGGTGGACCCGGCGGGCGTGGTGTACGCCCCACCGAACCTTCCCGGTTGGGACCAGTTTCCCTTGGGGCGCACGCTGGAGGAGCGGCTCGGTCTGCCTGTGGCGGCGGGCAACGACGCTAACATGGCGGCCATCGCCGAGCACCGGTTCGGGGCTGGTCGGGGTGTGGGCGATATGGTGTTCGTGACCGTAAGCACAGGTGTCGGCGGGGGTGTTATCAGCGGCGGGCGTTTGTTGGTAGGCAGCAAAGGGTTGGGTGGTGAGATCGGGCACATGACCATAGACCGCAATGGGCCGCGATGCAACTGCGGCAACATCGGCTGCGTGGAGACTTTGGCATCGGGGACTGCTATCGCCCGCATTGCCAGAGAGCGGTTGGTCAAGGGGGAACGGAGCCTGTTGCGTGACAGGGTGGCAGGTGGCGTGGATGCGGTCCTCGCGGAGCATGTCTTCCAGGCGGCGCGCCTTGGAGACCCTCTGGCGAAAGATGTTGTGGAGACGGCGGCGCGCGACTTGGGCTTGGCTTTTGTGGGGCTTATTCACGCTTTCAATCCCGCACGCATTGTGGTGGGCGGCGGCGTGAGCGCAAACTGGACGCGAATAGCGCCTGTCATCAAGAAGGTCATCGCTCGACATGCCATGCCGCAGCTTGGCGGCGATGTGGCGATTGTGCGAGGCGCGTTGGGGGACGATGCGGGCCTCAGGGGCGCTGCAGTCCTGGCGTGGGAGCGAGCGAAACGAGGGAGCCGCTAGCTGTGGTACTGGAGGCCCGCCGGCTCTTCCTCCATGTTCATGGACTCTAGAGCATCCAGGGCGAGGTCTCTGATGCGACCATCCTCGTTCTGGGCAAGCTGCTTGAGGGTACGGCGGGCCATACCGCCGCCGATGTTGCCCAAGGCCTCGATGGCGTCGCTCTGGAGCTGCACATCCCTGTCCCGAGTCAAGGGGATGAGGTATGGCACCACGACGGGATCACCCATCTCGCCGCAGGCCCGCACGGCCTCCCGCCGTATGTCCGGCTCAAGATTCTTCAGCTCCCGGATGATGGTTGGCAGCCACTCTGCGCTGCAGTTGCGGCCCATGGCGTAGAGGGCGCTGGCGCGCATATTTGGCTCTGGGCTGTTGTAGGCCCGGCGGATGTGCTCTTTCACTTTGGGATGGCTGAGGGGTGCAATGCCTTCGAGGGCCCTCCGACGCACATCGGGCGTTTCATTGGCATCCTCGATACTCTCCAGGAAGACCTGGGCAAGCCGGTCCCGGTCCCTGTCCAGCAGCTTACCCAGTTCCGCCAGCAGGGCGAATTTGCCAAGGGCGGCAGCCGATGAGGCCCGCACTTTGGGTTCTGGGTCGTGTTTGAGCAGGTTGATAAGGGGGGAGATGAGTTGCCGGTCCTCGCACTCGCCGAGATTGGCGATGGTAGCGTCGCGCACCTCTGGATCAGGGTCGGTGAGGCAAATATAGAAAACGCCGGAGAAGTCCAAGTCGAAGTTGTCGTGGCTCAACTGTCCGAACAGGTTGACCAGCTTGCGGCGGCGGGCCACTCGTATCCCGCCCCAGGCGCGGCGGAACGGCTCCAGCTCCGTTCGAGAGAGGCTGGAGAGATTGATCAGCTTGGAGCTGCTGATGGGTTTCGATTCGTCTTGCAGCTCCTCTAGATAACGGTCAAGGAACATCGGGCACCTCAGGTTAGCCTTTCCGGGATACTGCCACGCCAGCGCAGCAGACGGCGGGCGTGGACACACTGCCACCCACCCAGCGAGTTTCTTTGGCCAGACGGACTCCATCGCTCAGGGCTTTGTAGACGTTGCCTGCGATCATGGTGTCCTTCACCCGTCCAATAATTTTTCCCTGTTGGATTTTATAGCCCAAAAGCACGTTGCCTGAGAAGTCCCCGCTGAGGATGTTTCCCTGGCCTGCGCCCAGGAGATCTTCCACCAGCAAGCCTTCCTTGATGTCAGAGAGGATGTCCTGGAACGATTCTGTACCCGGCGGGATGACGATGACGCTGGTAGAGGGGGAAGGGAGACTGGAGAGGGATCGGCTCGCGCTGCCGGTGCTCTGCGTCTTAGCAAGACCGGCGGTCTGCAAATCGTAGAGGAACGTCTTAGCCACACCATGTTCAATGAGGCGATTGCGCCTGCTCGGCGTGCCTTCGTCGTCGCAGGGCCGACTGCCTGGGATATGGGCCATGGTGGGATCATCCCACACGGTGATGGCCTCTGACACCACTTTGTGGCCGAGGCGGCCCACTAGGGGTGAGGCGCCTTGAAGCACGGTCTTGCCGTTGAAGCCAATGAGAAGCGGGCTGAGCAGTGCGTGGACCATCCCTCGGGGCGTGAACAGGACAGGGAGCGTTCCGGAAGGGGCTTCAACCGTCTCGCGGGCCATTTCAAGCTGTTGCACGGTGGTGTTGATGATAGAGGACGTGTCGGTGATGGGATGGCAGGAGCTGAGGTCATCGCCGACGAACAGCATATCGGTGCCGCGAATGAGTGTGCCGCCGACGCCGGCGGCGCAACTGCTGCGCCGATAGCGGGCGTGGCCCCCGGAGGAGTTCAGCAGCTCTACAGTCATGGTGCTCTTGACCACGTGGGCCTCGCACAACAGGTCTTTGTTATGGGCCCGCACGCGGTCGATCATGTCCTGGCCCAGTCCCACCATGTCCTCCACCGACAGGGAGTCCACTGCGGAGTCGAAGATATCGATGGCGGGATAGCGCTCCTGCGCGGGAAGCGTGAAGCGGGCTTTGGCGCCGAACTGAGAGACCTCAATGGCGCGCCGCATAAGGCCCTGGACGTCCTCCATGTTCGTGGTGGAGGAAAAGCCAATTCTGCCGTCCTTGACGATGCGAAGTGCGATGCCGCTGCTCTGCCTCGTTTGCAGCTCTTTCAGTCGGTTCGCCTCAAAGCCCACCGGAGTGCTCTGGCTATCCACCCAGAACGCTTCAGCCTGCTGGGCGACTTTTTTCGCCTGGTCTATGACGCGCTCCAGCATTAGCGGCCTCCCACCAAACAGCGCTGGATGCGGATGTGCGGGCTGCCGTTGGACACGGGAAGCGGCATCTGCCCGCCCTTTCCGCAACCGCCGCCCTGGTTCATATCGAGGTCGTTGCCGACAGCGTCCAGGTTCTCCAGCGTCTGGAAGAGGTTGCCGGAGAGGACCACGGGCCGAAGCAACTCTGCTATCTTGCCGTTGCGGACCATGTAGGCCTCGCCGGCGGAAAATGTGAACATCTCCATGCTGGTCATGCCGCCGTACCAGTTCTTTACATACACGCCTTCCTTGATGTCGGCGAGCATGTCCGTGAGCTTTACCCCGTTGGGTTCGATAAAGGTGTTGGTCATACGGACGATGGGAGGGAAGCGGTAGTCGATAGCCCGCGCATTGCCGGTCGGCTGCTCGCCCATCTTGGCCGCGGTCTCGCGGGAGTGGAGCCTGCCGACAAGCGTTCCTTCGCGGATGAGGTAGGTGCGCGTGGCGGGCACCCCCTCGTCGTCGTACTTGAAGCTGCCGCGCAGCCCGGGCACCGCGGCGCCATCCACGATGTTGAGGTGCTTGCCGCCGAAGCGCCGGCCCAGCACCATGATCTCGCGCATGCGGTCGTTCTCGTAGATGAAATCGGCTTCCGAGAGGTGACCGAAGGCCTCATGCACGAAAACGCCGGCCAGCACCGGATCGAGTACCACGGTGTATTCGCCGCCTTTGACGTAGGGTGCTGAGAGGAACGCGACGGCTTTTCCCGCCATCTCTTTGACCTGCTGGTCAAGGCGCTCGACGAACGAGAAGTCGCCCAGGCTGCCCAGGCTCAGCGTCCCTTGTTGGACGTCGCCGCCGTCACGGGCCATGGCGCTCATGCCGGTGGTGACATCGATGCGCTCTTGTTGAATATAGCTGCCCAAGCTGTTGGCGAAGGTGACGCGCTTCCAGGCGTCGCTGTAGCGGATGCTGGAAGTCTGGATGCGCGGCGTCTTCCAGATGATGTCGTTATAGCGGTCGAGCGTCGTTTTCTTGTGCGCGAGGGGAACATCGCGCGGGTCCTTCTTCACGACGGGGCGCACGGTATCGACGACTGGCCCTGTAAGGATCAGCTTTGTTTCCTCTCTTCCCACCAGGCGGGCCTGGCGCACTGCCTGCCCGACCCGCTCCTTCAGGTTGTCCAGGGTGTTGAAGCAGACAAAGCCCCAGCCGCCTTTAACGGCAGCGCGGACACACCCGCCGCGGTCCGTGCTCTGGCCTATATCCTCAAGCTCCCGTCCTCTATAGGCGATGCGGGTGGCGTGGTTCTCTTCCACGCGCAGTTCCACGTAATCGGCGCCATGCCCATGGAGGGCGGATTCTATCACGTTTCGAATGTTTTCCATAGCCGCCTTACTTTTCAGAATAGTCATGGAGACCAGGGGATGGAAGAGGGTTTGGCCGGATTATAGCAGCGATTTCGCGATGCAAGCTAGCCCTCCTGTCACTTGTTGCATGGGATTCATCCTTGCTAGAATGGCATATCTCCGCCTCAGAGCCGATCCAACAGACTTCACTCCTGCATGAGGCTCAGAACTGGCGGCCTCATCGCCCTTAGTCCCCCTTCTCCCGTGGGAGAAGGGGGAGAAAAAGAGGAAACGGGGGACACCCCCGTACCCCTGCCAGAGGGGCATCGCCCCTCTGGATTCCCCGAGGCCAATAGCTACTGGAGAGGCTCTCAGAGCGGTGTGGGGGGAGGGCCAGTCCAATGCCAGTGGGTACGAGAAAGGACACGCAGCGGTTTCGTGTGCAGCGGATCATCAGGCTCCTGGAGCCGCTGTACGGCCCCTGCAAGCCGCCTCGCGATTTCGACGGGGTGGCCGAGCTGGTCTACACCATTCTGTCACAGCATACCTCAGATGCCAATTCGCTGCGGGCCTACGTTCAGCTCCGCACGGTGTTCCCGACGTGGGATGCGGTTGTAGCAGCCAGTCCAGACGCGGTCGCGACGGCGGTCCGGAACGGTGGACTCGCGCGCATCAAGGCGCCGCGCATTCAGCGGGTGCTGCGTGAGATCAAGACCCAGCGCGGCGCCTATGACTTGGACTTCTTGCGCCGTCTTCCCCTGCGGGAGGCCAAGGCCTGGCTTCTGTCATTGGACGGCGTCGGCCCCAAAACGGCGGCCTGTGTCCTGCTGTTCGGCCTCGGCCTGCCGGCGTTCCCTGTGGATACGCATGTCCATCGTGTGGCGAAGCGCCTGGGGCTTATTGGGCCGAAGGTGGGCGCGGAGGAAGCCCACGATATTTTGGAGAGGATGGCAGGGCCGGAGCGAGTGCTGCCGTTCCATATGTACCTCATCGCCCACGGGCGCCGCGTGTGCAAGGCCCAGCGTCCTCGTTGTGGGCAATGCGTGTTGGAGTCGCTGTGTCCCGCGAGCGTGCTGAAGCGGAGGCTGCCGGCCCGTCCGAAGCAGTAAAAGCGATAGTGCTACAATAGCCACTCGCAACGCATGGTGGAGGACATCCGTGCTCAAAGCAGGCATTCTCAACGTCACAGGCTATGCGGGTTCTGAACTGGCGCGCCTCTTGCACGCCCATCCTGAGGTGAGACTCACTTCGGTGACGGGCCGCAGCGCGGCGGGCCAGCGCCTCGGCGAGTTCATGCCCCACTTGAGCGACATCGACCTGACCATCACAGCGGAACTGGGCGATGTGGACGTGGTCTTCTCCGCGT
>JACPQI010000089.1 GCA_016190545.1 Chloroflexota bacterium | reverse complement strand
GGCGATGACGTGCTCCAGTTGGGTGCTGTCGCCCAGGATGGTGGGCAAGGCCTTGTCCACCTCCAACCTCACCTTGTGGTGCTGGGTGAAGCTGCTCACCGAATCGATACCGACCTGGGCGACGGCGGCGGGGTCCAGCGGGACGCGCTCGGCGCGGGCGGTGGCGCCCGATTCGATACGCGACATGGCGAGGAGGTCGCCCACCAGGCGGGAGAGCCGGTCGGCCTCGCGGTCAATGGTCTCCAGGAAATCGCGCTGGGTGGCGGCGTCCCACTGCACGTCGTCCTGGAGCAGGCTGCTGGAGAAGCCTTTAATGTGAGCGAGGGGCGTGCGCAGCTCGTGGGAGACGTGGGAGATAATGTTGGACTTGAGGTCATCCACCTCTTTGCGGTAGCGAATGTCTTGAAAGACCTCCACCACCTGATTGACCTGTCCATCCGCGCTCACGATGGGGTAGGCCGCCAGCGAAACGGGGACCTCCTCCCCGGAAACACTGGTGATATACACCTCTCGCGGCAAGACACCGCGACCGGCGCGGAAGCACTCGGCCGCCGGACACCGGGCGTCGCAGATAGACCGTCCAACATCGTCGTGGTAGTTAAAGACCTGGCCACAATAGCGTCCAACCACCTCTTTGGGCTGAAACCCGCGCAAGTTCGCCGCCATCTTGTTGGCCAGACCAACCGTGCCGTTTTGGTCAACTGTATAGACGCCCTCCTGCATACTTTCAATGATGGCAGCCAAGGACCGGCGGTCCTCCTGAGCCTGAGCGTACAGCCTGGCGTTCTCCATAGCGGTGGCGGCATGGGCGGCGAACATCTCCAGCAGTTGCTGGTCCTTGAGGGAAAACGTCCGCTCAGCGCTGTTGGCGACGTAGAGATTGCCCAGGATGCGGCCTCTGGACACGATAGGGACACCGAGCAGGCTCGTCACGTGGGGATGGCGCGGCGGGAAACCGACTGATCGGGGGTCCTTAGAAATATCGGCCAAGCGGAGAACCTGTCCCTGCCGCAGGATGACGCCGAGCAGGCCCCTACCCTGGGGAGGCTCGCCGATATGCTTGCGTTCCTCCTCGCTGACGCCGGAGGTGAGGAAACGCGCCAGGGAGCCGTCTTCTTGCAAGACGCTCAAGGCGCCGTACTCAGCCTTGAGCAAGCTGCGGCTCAGGTCAACGATCTTATGGAGAAGACTTTCTAGAGAGAGCTCACCGCTGAGGGTAAGAGCGGCTTTCGCCAGGGCACGATGCCGACCGGCACGGGCCCCCTTCACGCGACCGGCAGCGCCGAAGGCTGCCTCTCGCCGACGATGCGCCTTGGCTTGCGCACCACCTGCGGCCCGCGTCTTGTCTTTGAGCACCTCTCGTACCATGAACGCTTTCCTACCGTGAGCTAATGCGCTGTGCTCCAGCACCGCTTGGGATTATATCCGCCAATGAGATTTGAGGTCAAAACATTATGTTTGGTTACATGGGACAACGCACCACCCGCTTGTCCAGATGCAGGGCAACCACCTATAATGCGGCTGCAGGAGCTTTTGAGGGGAGGAAGACGATGCCCTATTACATCCTGATCAGCACGTTGACGGAAGAGGGGCGGAAGACCATCAAGGAGCGCCCAGAGCGGATTTCCGAGGTGAACAAGGAGATTGAAAAGCTGGGCGTGAAGGTGCTCCAGCAGTACGCGGTGCTGGGGCAATACGACTTCATTAACATCGTGGAGGCGGCGAGCAATGAAGCGGTGGCGAAGGTGTCTGTAGAGCTTGGCTCCCGGGGCACGGTGAACATCATGACTCTCCCCGCCATACCCATCGGCGAGTTCCAGAGGGGAATAAAGAGCAAAACGCAGGGGAGGCTTCCCGGAAGGAAGGCGTGATCCTACGGCACACGCCCTGACCGCTCGCTAGCAGACGCCGCAGGCGCGGCAACCCGCGGGCGGACATACGCCGAACTCCTTGTGCTTGTAGGCGTTGGCGAGTTCCAGTTTGAAGAAACCCTTCTTCACCCCGGTGTCCACAGTATCCCACGGCAACGGCTTGTCCACCGGATAAGACGTGAAGACGTACTTGTCCATGTCCAGCCCGCATTCCGCCATGGTCCGTCGGAAGCTGCTGACGGTGAGATGACCGTTGAGTCGCATCAGCACCGGGGCCAACTCGCGGCCACCACGAGAGAGGACGGTATCGATGGCGCTCCACTCCGGGCTGTCCCATTTCACCTCGATGTTCTTGCCCCGCAGGGCCCGTTTGATGGCGACGAGCCGCCGTTCGGTGACTTCCAGCGGCGTCATAGGGAGCCACTGGAAAGCGGTGCCAGCCTTGGGAATGAAGGGCGAGATGTCAAGCACGATGCGGGTTGCGGACTTGTAGCTATCGATGACCTTTCGGCCCTCCAGGGTGATGCGGGCGATCTCCATCGCCTCCTCATCCGTCTCCGTGGGCAGGCCGACGATGTAGTAGTGCTTGTACTGCTTGATGCCGTAGCGCCCGACCTTGTGGAAGGAGTCCAGGATGTCCTGCTCGGACAGGCTCTTGTTAACAAACTTGCGCAGCCGCTCGGAACCGGCCTCGGGGGCGACGGTGACGTTGCGGGCGCCGCTGCGGTCCAGGGAGCGCAGCAGCGCGTCCGTCAGGTTGTTGACGCGCAGGGAACTGACGGAGAGCCGGGCGCCCATCGCATGCAGCCGCGTCACCAACTCGTCCAGCTCCGGGTAGTCGCCGGCGGCGGCGCCCAGGAGGCCCACCTTGTCCGTGCGCTGCATGCCGTTCCTGGCCTGCTCGATGATGCGTTCGATGGAGCGGGGGCGCATGGGACGGAAGAGGTAGCCTGCCACGCAAAAGCGGCAGCCCCAGCCGCAGCCGCGCGCCACCTC
>JACPQI010000085.1 GCA_016190545.1 Chloroflexota bacterium | reverse complement strand
GTTGACGGTGCCGCGATAGACCTCCTGGACGCCCAGAAGGTAGTTGCGGGTGTTGAGGAGGAGAACGCGCAGGTGCTCCTGCTCCAGCAGGCCCATCTCGGCTTGCAGCAGGTTGGCGACATCCTGGGGGCTACTGACGACGGGCCGCTCGTCGGGCGCGGTGGCGAGAAGGCGTCGTCCCAGTTCCAGGGCGGCTTTCACCTGGGCGGCTTTGGCCACGCCGACGCCTTTGACGCTGCATAGCTCGTTGAATGCGGCGCGGTGGATGCCCTCCAGGCCGCCGTAGTGGGCCAGGAGGCGCGACGCCAGGTTGAGGACGTTGTCGCTGGCGGTGCCGGTGCGCAGGAGGATGGCGAGAAGCTCGGCGGTGCCGAGGGCCTGGGGGCCGTAGTGGGCGAGGCGCTCCCGGGGGCGCTCGGCGCTGGGCAGGTCGCGGATCATGGGATGGTATGGTGTGGTCAAGGCCTCACCCCCTCAGTCCCCCTCTCTTCAGGAGAGGGGGAAGATTAAGAGGCGACAGGGGGTGTCCCCCTGTAACCCCCGGCAGGGAAGTATCCCTGCACCCTCTTTGCTCATAACAGTCCTAACGCTGGGCGAGAGGTGACCTGGACCCGGCGAGGATGTGCCTTGGGCTGTGATGCGGTGTCGACACGAGGAGCGTCGGACCAGGGGGTTACTGCGACAGCAGGTGCGTGACCACGTCGCTGACTAGCTTGCCGTCGGCCTTGCCTTTGACCAGCGGCATGAGCTTGCCCATCACCTTCCCTTTATCGCTTGGGCCTTTCGCGCCCACTTCGGCGATGGCCTTGCGCGCCAGCTCCTGGACCTCGGCCTCGCCCATCTGCTGCGGGAGATAGGCCAGCAGCACCTGCACCTGGGCCTCCTCCCGCGCTACCAGGTCCGGGCGTCCCCCCTTCCTGAACTCCTCGATGCTCTCCCTGCCGCGCTTGACCCGGCGGCTGACCACCTCCAACGCAGTCCCTTCATCGAGCGGCTTTCCGCGGGCTATCTCCTCGTTCATCAGGTCGGCCTTGACCATGCGAAGGATGTCGCGCCGGACTTGGTCGCCCGACTTCATGGCGGCGTGGATGTCTTGTTCGATGCGCTTCTCAAGCGGAGTTGGAGACATGCTGCCTCACCCCCTGTCCACGATAGGTGTCGCATGAGATGGGCCAAGAGCCTAAGCCCTGCTATGCAAACGGCATTATACACACCTGGGCAAAGGCAGACGGCGCTATCGCCATCTTTTCCCGCCTTCGCCTCTCACGCCTTGAACGCCCGCACCTCCCGCCACAAGACGCCGATAGCCAGGGCGACGCTTCCCGCGATGGCCCCGCCCAGGCCAAGTGCTAGGCGGGCGCCCAGCAGCGAGCTTATTACACCCAAGTATGCGCCACCGAGCGAGTTGGACCCGACGGCGAATATTTGGACCAGGCTGACCACCCGACCTCGGACCCGGTCGGGAGCGAGCATCTGGAAGCTGGTGGTGCGCACGGCCATGCTCATAGAATCGAGCAGCCCCAGCATCGCCACCAACAGCAGCGACAGCAGGAACCACGGCGACACCGCGAAAAGCGCCAGTACCACCCCGTGCAGCACCGTCACCACGGCGATAAGCGCCCCTTTACGCTGGATGTTGCCCACAGCCAGGATCGCCAGGAACCCCACAATCGCTCCGAAGGCAGGCGCGGCCAGGAGGGCGCCCAGCCCCAAGGGGCCAACGCGCAGGATGTCCTCCGCGAACACCGGCATCATGGCGGGGTAGTACCCCAGCACCATGGTGACCGTATCGAGGAGGAGAAACGCGGCGAGCACTCGCGTCTTCAGGACAAAAGCCACCCCCTCGAACAAGGCTGGCAGCCTCATCCGTGCCCTTTGCGCCGCAGCCGCCTGGGGGACGCGCATCATCCCGATGACGGCCACGGCGGGAACGATCATGACCGCGTTGAGGAAGTAGGTATAGGAAACAGAAACGCCTATGATCGCGCCCGCCATGAGCGGGCCCAGCAGAAGCGAGGCCTGGCTCCCGACCGATTGCAGGGCGCTGGCGTTGAGCAGCAGCGGCCGGGGGACAAGCCGGGGGATGAGGGCCATCCTGGCGGGACCCTCCACGCTGAACAGGCAGGAGGAAGCGAACGTGATGGCGTAAATATGCCATACCTGAATGGCGCCCGAAGCCGTCAGCACGCCCAACAGCAAGGCAAGCCCAATCTGCAACGACTGGGTGACGAGCATGAGCCGCCGCCGGTCGAGCGTATCGGCCAGCGCCCCGCCGAACAGCCCGACCACAATGGACGGCATGCCCTGGAAGAGAAAGGTAAGGCCGAGGAGCGTCGAAGAACCAGTGATGTGATACACCTGCCAGGCGTTCGCCGTGTTCCGCATCCACTGGCCGGCCTGGCTGAAGGGCATGCCAAGCCACAGGAGGCGGAAATCACGATAGGCCAAGGAGGCGAACGGCTTGATCCTCTCCTCGACGCTATCTGTTTGCATGCGGCTTTCGCCGGCAGGTTGAGCGGGTTCTTCCACAGTCGCCTTGCTACCGCGCCATATGCAGCGCGGCCAGGTAGCCGAACACGGTGCTCTGGCCCAGCGTAAGGCCGCTATTATAGCCCATGCCGCACACCAGGTGCGCCGCCGTGTTGGCGCAGGCGTAAAGGCCGGGTAGCGCAGCCCCGTTCACATCAAGCACCTGAGCATTCCCGTTGATGACCACGCCGCTCCGGGTGCCGGCGCTGCAGTAATAGACCTCCACGCCATAAAACGGGGGATGCTCCAACGGCGCCAGGCACGGGTTGGACTGATGTGAGGCGATGCTATGCCCCCGCTCGAAGGCCTTCTCGCCGCGATGGTACTCCGGGTCGACGCCTCTCCTCGCGTAGTCGTTGAAGCGCGCCACCGTATCTTCAAGGCCCTCAGCGTCTATCCCCAGCTTCTGCGCCAGCTCGCGCGGCGTCTTCCCCCGCGACAGCCAGGAGGGCGCTTCGTCCCCCGGCATGGTGGTGCCGATGGCATAGCTGTCCTTGTACTTCTGGTCGACGATCATATAAGCAGGGATGTTGGGATAGCTTTGGGTTCTCGCATCGAAGCTGCGCAGGCCCTCGTCAATGCTCATCATGAAACTCTCGTTGCCGAACCGCCTGCCCGCTCGGTTGACCACGATGGCCCCCGGCGCGGCTATCTGCGAAAGGCAACTCCGGTACAGCGGCTTGCCCATCTGCTCCTCGCCCGGGATGTGCAGCGCAGGGCCAAGGCCCTCCGGGAAGGTGGCCGTAGCCGCACCCACAGCCACCGCCATCGTGATGCCGTCGCCCTCGTTGGTTGGCACCGAGTTGGACACGAACTCCGGCCATGGCAACCGGCTCTTCATCTCCTTGTTCCACTCGTAGCCGCCGCACCCCAGCAGTACGCCCTGCCGTCCTCGGATGAGAAGGCTACGCCCATCCTGCTCCACCCGGATACCTGTGGTGCCTTTCGCCCCGTCGGTGACGAGCGCCCGGGCACGGGTGTTGAGAAGAATCTTCACCCCGTGCTTCAGGCACCCCCGCAGCAGGTACCCGCTGTAGGCGGCGCCCCAGCCGCGCATGCCCTCTTCCAGCCGTTTCCCGATGAGCCCCCAGTCCCATCCCTTCACATTGCTCCGGCCTCCCCACTTGCTCACTTCGAAATGGGTCGTTGGGATGTTGAAGTGCGGCGAGGCGATGAGCTTGTCCTCCCATTCCCCCAGGCTCTTGCTTGCGAAGAGGGGCGCGTTCAGCGACCGGCCCGCCATCTTGCCGCCCGGCAACTCGGCGAAGTAGTCCGGAGCGCCCCGGTCCACCTCGAACTGGAAGTCGGCCAGCCGTTCGACATGCTCCAGCGCCTTCGGGCCGTGATCGACGTAGGCTAGCAGCACCTCTTCCGAATGCCTTCCGCCGCTGATGCGCCGCAGGTGCGTCAACGCCTCCTCACGAGAGTCCGCAAGGCCCACCTCCGCCATGCGGTGGTTGTTGGGCATCCACACGTGCCCGCCGGAGTAGGCGGTGCCACCACCGACCTTGGCCGCCCGCTCCACCAGGACCACCTTCGCGCCGCGAACGGCGGACGTCATCGCACAGATAAAGGCCCCACTCCCCGACCCCACTACCACCACGTCGGCTTCCATGTCCCACGACTGCTTCGGGCTTTTCATCTCGGCGTTCCCTTTCTTAAGGATTCGTGACCCCGTCATTGCGAGCCCCGATTTCATCGGGGCGTGGCAATCTGGCGAGGGGGCAACCTCAGCCGCCTTTCTCGCGGCCCTTCACCTCGATAATCCGCTCCTTGAACCGCCACACGCCGTCGTCGCCCTTGACCAGGCGGTCGCGGTACCGACCGAAGGCGTGGGTGTACACGACGCCGTCGCGCTCCGTAAGCCGCGAGAAGTAGCTGTCGGCGCGGGCCTCCCTCCCCTTGACGGTGATGAGCGGCTCGATGACCACCTGCTGCTGCGTCTGCACCGGCCCCTGGGCCAGCGGCCGCTTCGTGATGAACGCCGTAAGTCGCGCCCGCCCGGCGTACCGCTTCCGAGGCCCCGACGGCGGACGCACCTCCAGCACGCCGTCCTCCGTGAAGCAATCCAGCCACGCCTTATGCTGCCTGTCGTCCAGGCTGCGGGCGTAGCGGTACAGCGTGTCCTGCACCCCCCAGCGGTCCTCCAGCAGCGCCAGGCGCTTCTCCATCTTTGCCACGACAGCCTTTCTTGCGGTGGCCATTGGTTCTCCTCCCTTGCGCGCAGAGCGGCCAGAGTACAACACCACTCGAAGCCCTGTCAATTTCCCGAAGTTACGTTCCTCACATTCGCATCGCCAGGTAGTAGGCGTCGTGCATCGCCTCCGCCGACTCGCGGGGAGCGCGGCAGTCGCCGATGCTATGACACGGGAGCTGCGGGTGCCGCTCGGCAATCTCCGCCGCCAGCCGCGTGTTGGCGACCGGCTTTTCCACCACCGCCACCAGGCCCACGTTGGGGACGCGCACCTCCCACCCCTCATGGTCCAGGACGGCGTCCTTCCCCTCGAACCGCTGCACCCGGCCAAAGGACAGAAGGCGCACACCTTTCTCCTTCGCCCTCCGCACGTAGAGTGCGCGGGTGATGGGGTCCTCGTCCGGGGCCACCGGCTGGCCTTCTGAAAGGAAAACCACGTGCGCGCCCTGGGTAGCCAGCTTGTAGGCCAGCATAGGCCCACGCCCCTTGTACTCCCTGTCCACCACCAGCGCCGTCTGGCCCGCGACGCCCTCGGTGAGACTCACCGCTGCCTCCAGGTTCAGGTGGGGCGCCTCCGGCGTGAAGACCGTGGAAGGCCGTTGGTACTCCGCTCCCACCGCCAGGACCACGCCGTCGAAGGCTGTATGCTCCAGACTCGCCGGGGAGAACTCGCGCCGCAGGTGGACGTGGACGTTCAGCGCGGTCACTTGCCGCTCCAGCCAGTCCACCATCTCCATGAACTCCTCTCGGCCAGGGATGGCGCTGGCGAAGATCACCTTGCCCCCGAGTCTGGGGCCTTGTTCGAACAGATGGACCATATGCCCCCGCGTCGCCAGCACGCGGGCCGCTTCAAGGCCGGCGGGCCCTCCGCCGACGACCGCGTAGGTCTTCCGATGCCGGGCGCGCCGGATGGTGTACTCCCGCTCTCGCCCCGAGGCCGGGTTCGCGGTGCACCAGATAGGCGTCGCCGCCTGCGTGCGCCGATAGCACTCCATCATGCCGACGCAATGCCTGATCTCCTGTGCCTGGCCGCTCTGGGCCTTCGCCGCCCATTCGGGGTCGGCTATCAACGCCCGCGCCATCGCCACCAGGTCGGCCTGGCCGTCGGCCAGCACCCGCTCCGCCTGCTCCGGCGTCCGGATGCGGTGCGACGTGGTAACGGGGATGCGCACCGCCCGCTTCAGGTTGGCCGCCAGCGCCGCGTTGGGTGCGGGAGGACTGCCCATCGGCGGGATGGTGGTGAATTCACCGGAGTGGCCCCCGTTGCTGGCGTGGATATAGTCCGCGCCCTCCGCCTCCAGGCGGCGCGCCACCTCTTGCAGGTCCTCCAGCGTGATCAGGCCGTCGCCGACGGGCTCCGACGCCAGCTTCACGCCCATCACGCGCCCAGGTATGCGCCGGCGGACCGCTCGGGTAACTCCAGATGGCGCCATTGGCGTCATTCTGGCGTCATTCTGGCGGCTTTGGCGCCTTTGCGGCGCCATGCAGGCGGTACACCGTCCCTTTCCCTGTCC
>JACPQI010000083.1 GCA_016190545.1 Chloroflexota bacterium | reverse complement strand
GGGGCTTCTTGGACTGTTTACTGAGTTGACACGGCCAGGGGGGATACAGCGAATCGGCCTGCACAGCGCCGCTGTTTTGACGTGCCACGCCAAAGAGCGCGGCCTACGGTGTGACCTGCTTGCCTTGAACGACCCGCCAGGACAACACACGCTGAGAGTAGGCGAGAACACCTTCACCGCCCGAGGATTCGGGGAGAGCAAGCGGCGCTTTCTCACGTCTGTGCTCGCGCGTGCCCCACGAACTGGCGTGGCCTATATCGGACACCCGAATGCGGCACCCCTGGGGCTGTCGCTCAAGCTCCTCCGGCCCAGCCTCCGCTACATAGTCGCCACGTACGGTATCGACGTCTGGGATCCGCTGTCGCTCCTGCACCGGCTGGGGCTTCGCGGCGCGTATCGAGTGACTACCCTCAGCCGGGACACCGGGGAGCGCATGGTGAAGGCCCAGGGGATAGACCCCCGCAAAGTGGTACGAGTGCCGCCAATGGTCGACCCTGAGTTTTTTTCACCTGTGGCTTCCCGGCTTCAGCCCCAGATTGGCAAGGTCCTGTTGACGGTAGGACGATTGTCCCGCGATCGCTCCAAAGGCGTGGAGACCGTCCTTGAGGCGTTGCCAGCTATCGCGCGTGCCGTTCCGGATGTCCACTACGTCGTGGTGGGGGATGGCAACGACCGGAGCAGGTTGGAAGACCTGGCCAAAGCGCTGCATGTGACTGACCGCGTCACCTTTGTTGGAGCAAAGACGGGCGACGAGCTGGTGGACTGCTATGACACGTGCGACGTTTTCGTCATGCCCAGCAAGGGGGAGGGGTTCGGGGTGGTGTTTCTGGAGGCGATGAGCCGCGGCAAGCCGGCGATCGGCGGCGATCACGGAGGCGCGCCGGAGGCGATCAGGGAAGGCGTGACGGGCTTCCTGGTCGAATGCGACAACCCTCCGGCCCTGGCTGACCGCGCCATTGGGCTGCTGCTTGACCCGGCGCTCTGTCAGCGCATAGGCGAGGCTGGCCGACGCGATGTGAACGAGCACTACACATTCGAGCAGTTCAAGCGCAGGCTGAGCGATCTGCTTGCAGGAGGCGCATCATGAGACTCCTGGTGACGGGGGGCGCCGGCTTTATCGGCGCAAACCTGGCCGCCCGCGGCCTCAGCCGGGGATGGGACGTTGTGGTCTTTGACAACCTTTCCCGGCGCGGCGCGCACAAGAATCTTGAGTGGCTGCGTTCTCTCGGCCCCGCCCACGTGGTGCAGGGTGATGTACGGGACTTTCCCAAGCTACAGGACCTGTTCCGCTCGCAGCGTTTCGACGCTGTGTTTCACCAGGCGGCGCAGGTGGCGGTCACTACCTCCGTCCAGGACCCCCGCGCGGACTTTGAGGTCAACGCCCTCGGCACCTTTAATGTGCTGGAGGCGGTCCGGCTGGCGAAGCAAGAGCCGGTCCTTATCTATGCCTCCACGAACAAGGTCTACGGCTCCCTCCCGTCCCAGACCGTGGTTGAGCGGAACGGGCGCTATGCCTATCGAGACCTGCCACGCGGGGTCCCGGAAACCGCGCCCCTGGACTTCCATTCACCGTACGGCTGCTCCAAGGGGGCCGCGGACCAGTACGTCATCGACTACCGGAGAATCTACGGCCTCAAGACCATAGTCTTCCGGCAATCGTGCATCTACGGGCCTCGCCAAATGGGGGTGGAAGACCAGGGGTGGATTGCCTGGTTTACCATCTGCGCTGTCACGGGGCGGCCCATCACTATCTACGGGGACGGCAAACAGGTGCGGGACGTGCTCTTCATCGACGACCTGGTGGACCTCTACTTCAAAGCCGTCGAGAGCGAACCACATCTTGGCGCGAACGCATTTAACGTGGGCGGCGGACCGGACTACGCGGTGTCGCTCCTGGAGGTGATACGGCTGCTCCAAGAGGAACTGGGGCGGCGCATCGACGTGCGGTCCTCTGACTGGCGGCCCGGCGACCAGCGCGTCTACGTCTCTGACATTTCGGCTGTGTCTGACGCTTTCCGCTGGTCCCCAAAGGTGGCGCCGAGGCAGGGGATCGCCTCTTTGCTGGCCTGGGTACAAGACAACCGTGAGATCTTCCGAGGCGTAACGGCGTAGGCGAAGCCGTGGACTGGTCTTCTATTGACAATCGCTCCCTCATAGGTCGCGCCCTGCGGCTCCCTCTCCGCGCTCTGCCGAAGGGCTTGGTCCTACGCATTCGGCGGGGGCCTGCTAAAGGTATGAAGTGGGTTGTCGGCAGCTCAGCGCATGGTTGCTGGCTGGGAACCTACGAACTGCGGAAGCTCCAGATGGTACAGCGTTTCGTCAGGCCCGGCATGACGGTCTATGATGTCGGCGCCCAGGCCGGCTACTACACCATCATCTTCTCCCGCCTGGTCGAAGAAGGCCATGTGTACGCCTTTGAGCCCTTCCCCGAGAACGTGCGGTATGCGCTCCGTCATGTTCGTCTCAACAATCTCCATAATGTTCATGTGGTGCAGGCCGCCCTGGCCGCGCGGACTGGTCTTGCCGGTTTCACCATGGACCGAGGCCCTACCCAGAACGCGATGACGGATATTGGCGACAGCAGGCTCATTGTCCCGACGCTCAGCCTCGACGATGCGGTGGCACTACACAAACTAAGCCCCCCACACCTTGTAAAGATGGACGTGGAAGGCCAAGAGGCGGGTGTGCTCCAAGGCAGCCGGCATACGATTGAGACGCACTCACCTGTCCTCTTCATCTCATTGCACGGAGAACAGCAGCGGCAGTCGTGCCAAGCGTTTCTGGAGAAGGCCGGCTACCACATCTACGATCTAACCGGTCGCCTTCTTACCGGCCCCTTCGAGAACGATGAGGTATACGCGACACGCGGAGGGTCGCAGCCTCGAGCAGAGCAAGAGGGCCGCAATGCATAGGCCGTACCGCCTTGCCTATCTAGTCTCCCACCCCATCCAATATCAGGCCCCGCTCTTGCGCTATCTCTCAGCAAGCCCCGAGATTGATCTGACGGTCTACTTCCTGAGCAACCACTCCGTCCTCGGCTACAAGGACGCCGGTTTCGGCGTTGACGTGCAGTGGGACGTGGACTTGCTCGATGGCTACAAGCATGTCTTTCTCCCTTGCCTTGGGAGGCAGGACCACCTCTCTTTCTGGCGGCCCCTGACCCATGGGCTGTGGAGCCGTCTGCGGGCAGGCCGCTTTGACGCGCTATGGGTCCACGGCTACGCCCACCAGGCAAACCTGCGGGCGATAGCCATCGCCAGGCTGCTGGGCATGAAGGTCTTGCTCCGTGGGGAATCGCACCTGGGAAGCGGTTCGCGGTCGAAGGCCCAGGTCTGGATCAAACAGAGGACATACCCCTGGTTCTTCAAGGCTCCCAACGCCTTCCTTGCTATCGGGACGCTGAACACGCTCTACTACCGGCACTATGGCGTCCCGGCGGACCGGATATTCCCCATGCCGTACACCGTTGACAATGATTTCTTTCTACGCCGGTCCGAGGAGGCCTCTCCCCTTCGAGAGGCCTTGCGTGCTGAGTTGGGCTTTGAACCGGGCCGCCCGGTCATCTTGTACGCGTCCAAGTTCCAGCCTCGCAAAAGGGCCGCGGACCTGCTGGACGCCTACATCCGGCTGTCCCCCGACGGGCGACAAGAGCCGCGCCCCTATCTTCTGTTCGTCGGCGATGGGGAAGAGCGGCCGCTGCTCGAGTCCCGTGTCCGGAGTCTTGGGTGGTCGTCGGTGAAGTTCCTCGGCTTCAGAAACCAGACAGAGCTGCCACGTTACTACGACTTGTGCGACATCTTTGCGCTGCCCTCCGAATATGAGCCGTGGGGGCTGGTGGTAAACGAAGTGATGAACGCAGGCAAAGCCGTCATCGTCAGCGACCAGGTAGGCGCCGGTCCCGACCTTGTGAAGGAAGGAGAGAGCGGCTATATTGTCCGCGTGAAGGACGTGGAGGCGCTGGCGGGCCGGCTGCGATCACTTGTGGATGACCCGACGCTCTGCCGGCGCATGGGGGAAGAAAGCCGTAGACGCATTGCCGCGTGGGGTTTTGAGGCAGACCGCCGCGGCCTTCTGGATGCCCTCGCGAGTGTGGTCAAGCCACATGCCGCGTAATGTGAAAAGGCCGTCACACCGCCAACCCCGCTTTTCTCTCAGAAGGTATGTGAAGTGTCATGCTGAGGAGCTCAGCGACGAAGCATCAGGGGAAGGGCACCCCCCACCGCACCAGATGCTTCGCTTTGCTCAGCATGACATGAGAGTCGCATCAGACCTTCTCACACACTCTCTCAAGGCACAGCCATGCTGGTAAGCATTGTGGTCCCCACTCGGAACGAGGAAAAGGACATTGCGCGGACCCTCGATGCGCTTACCTCCCTCTCCTACCCCAGGAAAGAAATCCTCGTTGTCGACGACTCGACGGATGGCACCCCACGGGTGGTGGCCTCGTATGCTGACCGAGGCGTTCGTTTAGTCCCCGGACAGGGGAGAGGCCGGTGCGCAGCCCGCAATGTTGGTGTGGAGCTCGCCTGCGGCGATGTGGTGGTGATCCTCAACGGGGACGTGCTCTTGCCGCAAGACTTCCTGGAGCGTATCGTTCACCACTATCAGCAGGGAGCGGACTACGTGCTGGTGTGGCCCACGGTGGCTAATCCGGAGAGCCTTTACGCGCGCTACATAGAGGCGACTCAGGAACAAGCCTATAGGAAGGCCGATTGGATCGAGTGGACGGAGGGCTTTTCGTGCCGGCGAGACTGCGCCATCGCAGTGGGGCTGTTCCCGGACCTGCCGTTTGCCGTGGTGTCCGGCGAGGACGGGTATTTTGGGATCAAGCTGCGGGAGCATGGGTACAAGAAGGTTATCGACCGCTCTATCATTGTCCACCACGTAGCGCCCTCGCGTTGGCGCGAGTTCTGGCGCCAGCGGGTGGAGCGAGGGATGCCCCTCGCCAAGGTGTATCTAGACGGCTACCGTGGCTCTCGCCTGGCCGCCTGGCTCCTGGGCCGCACCGGACTCCACGCGGGGCAAGTCCTGACCGTCGTGCCGCTGTTGTGGCAAGGCTTTCAGTTTGCTCGTTATTCACCGGCGGGCCTCAAGGACACGCTCCCCTTCACCTGGCTCGTGGGCGTGGAGAAGGCAGCGCTGGTCGCTGGCACGTGGAGCGGTGTGCTGTCCCTACGCCGCCGCAGTCGACTTCATAGCCCGGAGACGCCACCCAAGCCTCTGCATTCAAGGGATGGAGAGGATGGTGGTACCAAACGAAGCCAGGGAGGGCGATGAAAGTCACGATCGCTGTCGGCGGCAAATGGTGCGCCTTCGAGCAGGCGGAGCAGTTGGCTAGGCTCGGAGCACTCGACCGCATCATCAGCAGCTACCCCCGCTTCCGATTGCCGCCATATAAGCTGGAGCCCGAACAGCTCGTTTCCCTACCCTTCCCGGAAATGATGTACTGGGCGACTCGCCGTTTGCCCCTGCCAGGATTTGTCGTGGGTAACGGTCGCCCCGACTACTGGAAAGCCGTGATGTTCGACCACCTGGTCTCCCGCAGGTTGCGGCCCTGCGACATCTTCATCGGGTGGGCTGTCTTCGCCAAGAAAAGCATAAAGGTCGCACGCAGTCTGGGAGCGGTTACCTGCGTGGAGCGCGGCTCGGCGCACATCGCCACACAAGAGGATCTGTTGCGCGATGAGTACCAGCGGTGGGGGCTGCCCTGGCGCCCGCTCCATAAAGGCCTCACGGAGCGGCACCTTGTAGAATATGAGGAAGCGGACTACATTATTGTCCAGTCCACCTTTGCTCACCAGTCCTTTGTGGCGCGAGGAGTCCCGCCAGCGAAGCTGTTGAAGATTCCGCTGGGGATAGACCTCTCGCTGTTTCACACAGCGGAGAAGCGGGACAGCGCCTTTCGAGTTGTGTACGTAGGGGCGATTACCATCCAGAAAGGGGTCCTACACCTCTTGGAGGGGTTCCGAAAAGCAGGCTTGCCAAACAGCGAGCTTCTCCTTGTAGGGGGACTGCACCCTGAGGTCAAGCCGTTCCTCGCACGCTGGGAGGGACAGTTCCGGCTCGTTGGGCAGGTGCCCCATCGGACGCTGACAGAGTGGTACACGCAGGCCTCGGTCTTCGTTCTGCCCTCTATTCAGGACGGATTCGCCCAGGTGGTCCTGGAGGCCATGGCCTGCGGCCTTCCCGCCATCGCCTCGGCAAACTCCTGCGGCCCGGATGTCATCCGCGAAGGCATCGATGGCTATGTGGTCCCGCCCGGAGACAGCGACGCGATTGCGGAGAAGCTGACCCTGCTCTACCAGCGCCAGGACCGCCTCGCAGAGATGCGTCAGGCGGCCCGGCAGCGTGCGGAAGAGTTCTCCTGGGAGCGGTACGGCGAGCGGGCGGTGAGAACGTTCCACGACATTCTGGCGAGAGCCAAGGGTTGAGGCCGTGAGCAAAACCCTCGCCGGCAGACGTAACCCGGCATGAAAGTCACGATCGCTGTCGGCGGTAAATGGTGTGCCTTCGAGCAGGCGGAGCAG
>JACPQI010000082.1 GCA_016190545.1 Chloroflexota bacterium | reverse complement strand
TCGTATGATGAAGCGCACGCCCCTAATTATACAAGCTTTTTGTAACTCAGGACACTAGCAGCCCATTGCCGTTACAGCCAATGGCGCTGGAGCCCGCCTTCCCGCACCTGCCGCCTATGCCACAGGTGCTCGACCTGAAGCACCCGCCGGGCGATACCAGCAGGCTGTTCGCCGTCGTCAGGCCAGGGCAAATCTTCGCTTTCCCGAATGATCCGGCTGCATCGTCTGCCACCATATTCCTCGATATCCGGAGCAAAGTCGCCACCGGGGGCCAGGAAGAAGGGCTGCTGGGGCTGGCCTTTGACTCGGACTACCCGCGCAACGGCTACTTCTACGTGTACTATTCCGTATCGCCGCCGCGACGCTCGGTGCTCTCCCGCTTCTCGGTTCGCCGCGACGATCCGGAGCGGGCGGAGCCTACAAGCGAACTGGTGCTGATGGAGATACCGCAGCCGTTCGCCAACCACAACGGCGGCGGTCTGCTATTCGGACCGGACGGCATGCTGTACCTGGGGCTTGGCGACGGAGGTAGCGCCAGAGACCCCTCCGGCAACGGCCAGAACCTGAGTACGCTCCTGGGCTCCCTTCTGCGCATCGATGTACGGAACGCATCGGCGCAGCAGCCCTATGCCATTCCGCCAGACAACCCCTTCGTCGGGCGCGCCGGCGCGCGGGCGGAAATATGGGCCTACGGGCTGCGTAACCCGTGGCGCTTCAGCTTCGACAAAGCGACAGGGCAGCTCTGGGTGGCGGACGTGGGCCAAGACCGCTATGAGGAGATCAATGTCGTCAGGCAGGGCGGCAACTACGGCTGGAACGTCATGGAGGGCGCCCATTGCTTCCCAGAGACCCGGTCCTGCGACCGCTCTGGGCTGGCGCTACCGGTCTTCGAGTACGACCACTCGCGGGGCTGCTCCATCACGGGCGGGTACGTGTATCGGGGAAAGCGGCTGCCCACGCTCCAGGGAGCGTACATCTACAGCGACTACTGCAGCGGCAGGGTATGGGCGCTGCGCCACGACGGCGCCCGGGTCACCGAGCAGCGGGAGCTGGTGGACAGCCCGAACCAGATATCATCCTTTGGCGAGGATGCGGACGGGGAACTCTACCTGCTGTCGTTTGGCGACGGGCGCATCTACCGGCTCACCCCACGAGAGTAGGACAGCCCCTCAAACATCACGCCGGGACCAGAGGCGAACCTGATCTGCATTACCGGCCCGTCTGCTACGCGGCGCTGCGGACAACGAAGCGCAGGCGTTGCCCTCCGAGGGGGCATTGGCAGAAGCCCACCCGCTCGTCTTTTTGAGAGGCTGCTACACGACGAAACGACGGTTCCAGGGTGGCGAGAGCAGAGCCGCACAGACCTTGCGAAAGATGTCCCGCTCGGTCGACAGTCCACACGTCGCCGACTGCGTAGCCGTGCGGGCAACCTTCCCTGGCCTCCACGGCAACAGCGGCGACCGGCGCGCTCAGCGGCCCGATGTCCGTTACGAGTTTGAGCCCTGCTGGCGCCATGCCAGCGCGGACCCCGCTTCCATACCCTCTCACCTCAGTCGCGAACGCAAACACTGCAATGACAGCGAAAATGGAGGCGATGGCGATGAGGGAGCCAACAGGCAAGTCCGCCCGTCCGCGCCCTTGCGCCAACAACAGCACCACAACCACGCCTGCGCCGAACACCACTGCGAGGAACCAGGCCCCTTTTGTTCCCTCTAGCATCCTCATGGCACCCTCCCTTTTCGTCCCAGCGCTTGAAGCGCGCCTCTGCGGGTACTGCGCGGACAACGCCCCTATGACACTACTGTGGATGCGTAGCGCCGCAGCCAACATATACGGCTGCGCCTGTACAACGCCTGGAAAAACGACGGCATTTCCTGAACAAAACCTGAACGTTGCTCAGGGAGCAACGGAGAGAGGCCCATCGGCTGGGAACGGGTGCCTGAAGCGCTAACGAGGAAACGAAGCGTTTGATGCCCGCGTCTTTAGCGGAGCGTCACCCTGCTCGCCCTTCAACCTCAAGTCGAACGAGAAGTTTGTTTGACGAGGCGGACTGCACGCGGCAGCGTGGGCAGAAGGTCGCTGGCCGTGGCGCCGGTGTCGCCGAGCTCCTCGCCTACCATGCGCCCGGCGAGGCCGTGGAGGTAGACGCCAGCCGCAGCGGCGTCGAACGGCGCAAGGCCCTGGGCCAGCAGGCCCACAATGGCTCCCGCCAGCACGTCGCCCGTGCCAGCCGTGGCGAGGGCCGGCTCCGCGAAGGGGCTGAGCCGCTGCTTGCCGTCGGGCGAGGCGATGACGGTGAACGGGCCTTTGAGCACCACAGTCTGGCCCCACTCACGCGCGGCCTTGTCGGCGGTGGCGACGCGGTCCCGCTCTACATCTTGAATGGCGGCCTTGAGCAACCGCGACATCTCTCCGGGGTGCGGCGTGACGACGCACTTCCCTGCGGGCAGCCGGCGCCCCCAGTCCGGCAGCTTGGCCAGATTGTTGAGGCCGTCGGCGTCTATGACGATGCCGCGCAGACTGGACGCACCCTGTGACAAGAGCACATCACGGACGAGTTCTGCCGCCGCATCGCGCTGGCCCAGGCCGCACCCCACCAGAAGGGCGTCGTAGTCGTGCAGTACGGGCAGGACTGCCGTGGAGGCCTGTGACGCCAGGACGCCCAGAACGGTCTCCGCCAGCGGCAGGTAGGTGACCTCCGGCGCCCGTGCGGCGATGGCCGTGGTGATGCCGGCGGGGCAAGCCAGGGTCACTAGCCCGGCACCGATGCGACAGACGGCTGCGGAGGCGAGGTGGGCCGCGCCGATATAGCGGTCGGAGCCAGCGATGACCAGCGCTTTGCCGAAGGTCCCTTTGTGCGCGTTGCGAGGGCGGGCCGGCAGCACGGAGCGCACCCAGCCCCGCGTGATGAGCTCCAAGCTGACATCTCTATCGAGGCCGGGAGGAATGCCGATGTCCACGATCTTCAAGCGGCCCACATGGCCGGCGCCGGGGAAGGCGAAGAGGCCGGGCTTGGGGTTGCCCAGGGTCACCGTGATGTCGGCGGGCGCACAGGCGGGGTCTACCTCGCCGGTATCGCAATTGAGCCCGGTGGGCAGGTCGAGCGCAAGGAGAGCGAGCAGCGGGTGGACGGCACGCGCGGCCCGCACATGCGACAGCACCTTGTGCAGGTGCCCCTGGATGGGGCGCGCCCGGCCGGTGCCCAGAATGGCGTCTATAACAAGACGTGCGCCACGGAAGGCGGAAGCCAGCGTGGCCAAGCCCAGGTCGTCCCAGGCGACTTCGATGGCGACCTTCTGCTTGCGGGCCAGCTCCAGCTTGGGATCCGGCTCCTTGCGGGGCGCACACAGATAGGCGGTGGCGATGGCGCCCCAGGCGGCGAGGTGCCGCGCGGTGACCAGGCCGTCGCCGCCGTTGTTGCCGGGGCCGATGAGGACGACGACACGCTGGCCGCGCACATCGCCGCCGAGGAAGGCGCGGGCCTGCTCGGCGGCGGCGAGGCCGGCCTTCTCCATGAGGGTATCTGTGGAGACGCCGGCCGCCTCGGCGCGGCGCTCCAGCTCTCGCATCTGGTCGGCGGTGACGATTTTCATGGGACGTCGCTGGTGGATGCTACCACAGAGGCCAGCGCCAGGCCACCTTCATGGCTGAGGCTGACCGCCCATTCGGTGAGGCCGAGCTGCTCCGCCCGCTCTCTGGCCCGGCCCCGGAGGTAGACCTGGGGCTGGCCCCGGCGATTGGACAGGACCTCGATCTCGCGCCAGGCGATGCCTCGGTTGCCGGTGCCCAGGGCCTTCATCACCGCTTCCTTGGCGGCGAAGCGGACGGCCAACTCGGAGACGCGAGCGCGGTAGACCGCTCGCTCCGTCTCCGTGAAGACGTGCTCCAGGAAGCGTTCGCCCCAGCGCTCGCGGGCAGCGCGGATGCGGGCGATCTCGACGATGTCCAGGCCGGTGGACAGCATTAGGATGGCTAGGTGGCGGGTTGGAGGGACCCGGCAGCCTTGAGGACGGCGGGGATGTGCTCCTCCCAGCCCAAGCCCATGATGTGGACGCCATCGCACAGGCCACGAAGGTCGCGGATGGTGCGCGAGGCGATCTCCACGCAGGCCTCCTCTTTATCGGGCGCGGCGTCGATTTCGGCGATGATGCGGTCGGTGACCTTGACGCCGGGGATGTTCTTATTCATCCAGCGGGCCATGTTGCCGGACTTGAGCAGGATAATCCCAGCCAGCACCTTGACCTTGATGCCCTTGGTTAAAAGGCGGAACCGCTCGAACTCCTTCACGTCAAAGACGCCCTGGGTCTGGATGAAGGTAGCTCCCACTTCCACCTTCTTCTCCAGCTTCACCACCTCCGGCTCCAGGGGCGTCGCGCCCGGGTTGGCTACCGCGCCGATGGTGAATGAGGGCGCCCCTTCCAACGGATGACCAGCGAGGTCTTTGCCCTCCTGCAACGTAGCGGCCATACGCACCAGGGTGGTGACGTCCACATCGAACACGGGCTTGGCGTCCGGGTGGTCGCCCATGCTGGAGGGGTCGCCGGTCATGCACAGGATGTTCTCGATGCCCAGGACGGCGGCGGCGAGCATATCGGCCTGGAGAGCGACCCGGTTGCGGTCGCGACAGGTCATCTGCATGATAGGCTCCACACCCTGCTCCTGAAGGACACGGCACAGGCCCAGGGGGGCTAGGCGCATGACGGAGGCCTGCTGGTCCGTGACGTTCATGGCGGTGACGTAGGGCTTGAGGCGCTCCGCCGCCCGCAGGGGCTTACTGATGTCCACGCCCTTGGGCGGCGCCAGCTCGGCGGTGACGACAAATGCGCCGGACTCCAGGGCTTGCGATAGCTTGCTCATAACATCGGTTCCTTACTCTTTGTAGCTTGTGTCGCTCTCAGGCCGTAGCCCGTCGTGATTGTAACATACGAACGAGGCCAGACCTTGCTTCACACCTCTTTTCATGAGGCGATACGACAGGTCGCCACACGATGCGCTGCGCCTGAGCGTCAGGCGTTTCCGCCGCCAGCCTGCTCCTCGCGGCGACGGCGGGCTTGCTCACGCATATACACGATGATGGGCGCAGGCTCGCGTGGCATCCACTCGCGTATCGCCTCGGAGGCATCGACAGGCCACCGCAGGGGAACATCCTCCCGGACGGGCAGAGCCGTTCGATTGAAGAGGTCGAGGGCAGCCCTCACCACCGTCACCTGCATGTCCCGTCGGTGCGGCATGCCGTAGGAATGCCCAAAAGGGAACTCCACGCCAAGGACTCTCGCCAAACGGTACCGCTCAGCGATAGCGGGCATCATCGTGACAAGCGCCGTGGGTATGCCCGAGGCCTCGACAGCGCGTGCCAGCACGGGCACGGACTGGCAACAGCGGGGTCAGGTAGGAGCCAGGATGAGCAGGTCCACGGCATCGGCGTGTAGCAAACGGACCACCTCCGGGGCGTACACGTCACGCCACGCCTCGAAGGGAAAGGGCTGGTACCCCATGAACGAATAGTGGCGCTCTGCCACGGCGCCGACCTCTCCCAGGCGTTCCAACTCGCCTAGGACATCCAAGGGCAACACGATGTTGAAGTCGTCGAGGATGTCGTCGGCCCTGATGTGCAAGTGAGCGACGTCCACCTCCTCCTGCGCTACACCTCTGGGGATCACGCGATAGGTGGGGTCTCCCCACTTGGGCTCGCGGCGCTCGCGCTCCCAGTTGAAGCAAGGCTGGGAATGCTTGAGATAGAGGCCGGCGGTCGTGAGGAAGGCCACGTTGGCCCTGGCGGGCGGCACGCGCACAGGCGCCGGCGGCACAACGCCGGGCTGCTCGGGGAACCGCTGATAGGACTCGCGCGCGGCGGGACAGAACTTATAGCTGTCGACCCGGAAG
>JACPQI010000081.1 GCA_016190545.1 Chloroflexota bacterium | reverse complement strand
GTATCCGCCGCATCCGAGAGCGGACGCCTGACTGCGCGGTGGAGGTGCTCATCCCGGACATCATGGGCCACTGGGATGCCCTACGAGAAGACGTTGAAGCGAAGCCCCAGGTGCTGAACCACAACACGGAGACGGTGCCGCGCCTCTACAAGCGGGTGCGGCATAAGGCGCGCTACGAGCGCTCCATCGAGCTGCTATGGCGGGCCAAGCGAATGGACCCCACGCTCGTCACCAAGTCGGGCCTTATGGTGGGCCTGGGCGAGACGATGGACGAGCTGCGGGAGGTGATGGCGGACTTGCGGGAGGCGGAGTGCGATGTGCTGACCCTGGGCCAGTACTTGCGCCCCTCGCCCACACACGCGCCCGTCGCTCGCTTCTACGCGCCAGAGGAGTTCCGGCAGCTTAGGGACGTGGGGCTTGGCATGGGCTTCCGGCACATGGAGTCGGGGCCGCTGGTCCGCAGCTCCTACCACGCCCACGAGCACGTGCCAGGCCGGGAGGCCTAGACGCGGGGATCCTGTTGCTTCACATGTACTGACCCATTGACACCCTCATCGGGCAGTGACAGAATCAGACCCGCAGGGCTTGAAGACCGAGGTCACTGACCGGCAGTCCATATGGGAAATCCCCGTCAACAGCGCTTAGCAGCATAGAGGGTAGAGTTATGTTGCTGACAGGTCGTCTCCGGCCTCTCTGGCGGTTGCTGGGGGTGTTGGTCGTGGTCACGGCTACCAGCGCCGCCTGCAGTGGCGCTAGCGAATCATCGCCCACCAGCACCTCCCCGGCGCCTCCCAGGCCAACGGATACGCCCACGGCCACAGTGACGGCGTCTGCCACGCCATCGACTACGGCGGTTCCACGTCCAACCTTTGCTCCCACGCCGGTTCCAACAGCCACACCGACTCCTTCACCTACACCGTCCCCAACGCCCAGACCAACCCCGTTGCCTTCTCCCTCTCCGCTGCCAAGTCCCACACCTTCGGCGCTTCCCTCTCCGACTGCCACGTTGCCTTCTCCATCTCCGCTGCCAAGTCCTACGCCTTCAGCGCTTCCCTCGCCGACTGCCACGAGACCGGCCCCGACGCCGACATCACCTCCGACACAGCCTCCGCTGGGGCCGGGCATGCTCCTTCGCACGGACTTCAGTCAAGGCCAAAGCCAAGGCTGGCAATTGGAACCGGGGTGGACCCTTACGCCGTCTGGCGTGCAGGGCAGCACGCATTCGTGGGCGCGTGCGGGCAACGCGGCGTGGCGAGACTACACGCTCCGTGTGCGGCTCAACATCATGAGCGGCGGATTACATCTCAACGTTCGTCTTGGGGATGGCGGTCGTTTTTATATCGGCGTTGTGCCTGGCAATGAAATCTATCTCGCACGGTCGCTGCCAAGCGGCACGCCGGGGAATTTCTCGAACGAAGACCTGGCGCGGGCGCGATTCCGGCGCGTTCGTCCAGATGTGTTTCAAACGGTCACGGTCTCAGTCACAGGTAATGTGGTTAAGGTATACGTTGATAACCTTCTGGTGCTGGACCATACCGATTCTCGTGCGCCGCAAACGGGCCGCGTCGGCCTCGAAGCGCTTGACGGATCACAGGTGCTTGTCGCGTCGGTCGAGGTGATGGAAGGCGCCGTGCCACCACAGAATGCCCTGGCCTGGACTATTGAGGAGAGGACTGGCGATATCACGCTCAGCGGCGACCAAGTTCTCACCATCGCCGATAAGGACGTGGTGCAACAAGGAAACATCACGCTGCGCGACCGCGCCAAGCTGGTGCTCCGCAATGCTGTTTTGGAAATGCGTCCAAAGGACCGCCCGCGTGCTGAGGTCGTGCTTTCTGGCAACGCCGCCTTGGAGGCAACGGACAGCGCGCTCCTGTCCGGCTTCGACCCAAGCAATCTCTACATGACGGCGACGGACCGCTCAACTGTGACGCTGACCAACAGCTCATTCATCAATGTGCTGAACGCCACGGCACAGTCTCGAGTCACCCTTGCTGGTTCGACGATTCACTCAGGCGTCGCTGGGGTCAACGAGCGCGAGGGTACCTTTGGGATTGTTCAGGCGGGCGGGAACGCCATCATCACAATTGCCGATTCGACTATCGGCTCACTAGCGCTGTTCTTTGGGGCTGACGCCAACGTAACGCTAAGCGGCCTCAGGCCCGGTCTCTACCCTCGCTGGTCGCTTGGCCCCTCGGACGGCGCATCGTTCACCGTGCAACTGACTAATACGACTATCCTGCCATCCATCTTGGTGGGTGGCATGGAACGCGGCTGGGCGGTCTTTGCTAGTGCAAGTAGTCGCGTCGCTGTGAGCGACTCGCAGCTTAACAAATTGGTGATCATCGATATCGTCGGGCAGACGCTGAGTTTTTCAGGGCTGCAACTCAACAAACCAACGGACTTTGTGTACCGCAACATTCGGATGACCAACACGAGCGTCTTCGCCCAGTGGGGCCTTTTCGTTACCAACGGGAGCCTTACCATCACGGACAGCGACGGCTTTTGGACGTTCGTCTACGGCAATTCGACCATTCGTTTGGTGAACTCGCGCATGTTGGAGTTCGACCCGCGCGGGTTCACCGGCACGCTGGAGTTCGTCAACGCCACCTGGTGCTGCGCCGCCGAGGTCATTGAGGACAACAACTTCACGATTCGCGGCACAGTCAGGGTGACGCCCGAGCTGCGCAAGTCCATCGTCTGGTTCACCTCCCAGGTGACCCGAGAGTTCCCCGTCAGCGTGCTAGACTCCCAGGGCCGCCCGGTGGTCAACGCCCAGGTGACGGCTACTCGCGGAGGACAGACCATACAGGGAAGGACCGACGCTTCAGGTGCGGTGGTGCTGCGCCTGGCGTTTTCGCAGGAGGACTACAAGGTCCCGTGGACGCTGACCGCCGGTGCCCCCACTGGCGGCACGACCGGCACGCTTGACTTCTTCACCTCTACCCCGGTGACGCTCCGGTTAGGCGGGGGTTAAGCACGGCCTGTTACAAACCTCATCCAGTCACGTAGGCCATAATGGTCGCCAATGACCATGAAGCTGCCCCGAAATCCCTCACCCTCCTTCGGCAGCCCCTTCGCTCCGCTCAGGGCTCGCTGCGCTCGGCTCAGGACAGGCCCCAGACCCCCGGCAGAAAGGGCTTCGCCCTCTCTGCACTCTCCCAGGGCAGAATTGCGGGAGGAGTTCAACGTTACAACCTTGTTAAGAGCCCTCCATATACCTTGGGCTGGCAAGTCCCTTGAGAGAGTGAAGGTTATAATTGGAGCGAGTGTCAACGAGACGGACACGGAGGTATGACGCTGAGCCAGGAGTATGACGTCGTCGTCATTGGGGCCGGCCCCGGCGGGTACGTGGCCGCCATCCGCGCCGCGCAGCTTGGACTGAAGACAGCCCTGGTGGAGCGTGACGACGGCACCGGGCACGCCGGCATCGGCGGCGTTTGCCTGAACTGGGGCTGCATACCCAGCAAGGCCCTGCTCCGCAACGCCGAGCTGGTGAACCTGCTGAAGCGCGGGGAGGAGTTCGGCCTGAGCTTCGACAACCCGCGCTATGACATCGGCAAGGCGATCGACCGCAGCCGCACGGTGGTCCGCACCCTGGTCAGCGGCGTGGGCTTTCTTCTCAAGAAGAACAAGGTGGACGTGGTCCAGGGCGAAGGGTCCCTGAAGAGCGCTCATCGTATTGAAGTGAAACCGTCGGGACAGACGTTGGACGCGAAGAACGTGATCATCGCCACGGGGGCGAAACCGCGCGGTTTGCCGGGCCTGGAGATAGACGGAACGCAGGTCTTGAGCAGCCGCGAGGCGCTGGCCCTCAAGCGTGTGCCGCCCTCCATCGTCATCGTCGGCGGCGGCGCCGTCGGGGTGGAGTTCGCCTACTTCTACAACGCCTACGGCAGCAAGGTGACGGTGCTGGAGATGCTGCCTCACCTGGTGCCGAACGAGGATGAGGAGATTTCCAAGCAGCTTGAATCGGCCTTCGCCAAGCAGGGCATCACCGTGGCGACCAGCGCCAAGGTGGAGAAGGTGGAGAAGCAGGCGCAGCAGGTAACGCTAACCTACGGCACGGCCTCCGGCGAGGAGAAGAAGGCGCAGTGCGATGTGGTGCTGCTGGGGGTGGGCGCCAGGCCCAACAGCGAGGGGCTGGGCCTGGAAAAGCTTGGCGCAAGGGTAGAGAAGGACTTTATTCAGATAGACGACAGGATGGCGACGACGGTGCCGGGCGTCTACGCCATCGGCGATGTAACGGGGAAGCTGTTGCTGGCACACGTCGCGTCAGCCCAGGGCGTGACGGCGGCTGAGGCCATCGCGGGCAAGGAGACGCCGCGTTTGAGCTATCAAGACATGCCCAGGGCCACCTACTGCCAGCCCCAGGTGGCGAGCATAGGGCTCACCGAGGCGCAGGCGCGGGAGCAGGGCCATCAAGTGCGCATCGGAAAATTCCCCTTCCGGCCCAACGGCAAGGCGATGGGCATGGGCGAGACCCACGGTCTGGTGAAGCTGGTCATCGATGCGAAATATGACGAGATGCTGGGCGCCCACTTCATCGGGCCGGAGGTGACGGAGCTGCTGGCGGAGGTAGGCCTGCTGAAAGCGGTGGAGGGGTCGGCCCGGGACCTGGCGTGGACGGTCCACGCGCATCCCACCCTGTCCGAGGCGGTGAAAGAGGCCGCCCTGGCAGCCTACGGTGAAGCGATACACGCCTAGCGCCGCCCCGTCCTTCCAGGCCCCCGTGGAAGGAGAGCCGAACAGAGAGGAGGCCGCATGGCAACACAAGAAGTAGCCCTGGACAAGGGCCTGAGCCTGGAGTTGTACCGCACGATGTTCCTCATCCGCCGCTTCGAGGAGCGGGCGGGCGAGATGTACGCCAAGGGGAAAATCGGCGGTTTCCTGCACCTGTATATCGGCGAGGAGGCGGTGGCGGCGGGCGTCTTCTCCACGCTGGAGTCGCAAGACTATATCGTGACCCACTACCGGGAGCACGGCCACGCCCTGGCACGGGGAATTGAGTCCAAGCGTATCATGGCGGAGCTGTTCGGCAAAGCCACGGGCACCAGCAAGGGCAAAGGCGGCTCCATGCACATCTTCGACGCGTCCAAGGGCTTCCTGGGAGGCTATGCCATCGTAGGCGGCATGCTGCCGGTGGCTACGGGCCTGGCGCTTTCAGCCAAGTACAAGAAAGAAGACCGGGTGACACTGTGCATCTTCGGCGACGGCGCAGTGAACCAGGGCGAGTTCTGGGAGTCGTTGAACCTGGCGAGCCTATGGCAGTTGCCGGTGCTGTTCCTGCTGGAAAACAACGGGTACGGCATGGGCACATCAGTGCAGCGGGCCTGCGCGCTGCGGGAGGTCCACAAGTCGGCGGAGGCCTACGGCATCCCGGCCAAAGTGGCGGACGGCATGGACGCGCTGGCGATGCGGCGAGCCGCCGACCTGGCGGTGCAGCACGTGCGCTCCGGGAAAGGCCCCTACTTCCTGGAAGCGATCACCTATCGCTTCCGGGGCCATTCGATGGCGGACCCGATGGAGTACCGGAAGAAGACGGAGACGGAGAAGTGGCAGGAGCATGACCCGCTGATCACCCTCCGTCGGCAGATGGAAGAGCACGGTGTGGCCAAGGAGAAGATCGAACGAGTCCAGCAGGCGGTGGAGGAGGAAATGGCGGAGGCAGTCACGTTCGCCGACGAGAGCCCGGCCCCGCAGGTGGAGACGATGTACCAGGATATCTACGCAGACTAAGACAGCCGCGCATTCCGCGCAAGGTTGAGGTGGACTATGGCGGTCATGACCTACCGGGAAGCGTTGAGCCAGGCGCTGCGAGAGGCCCTGGACAATAATCCCAACTGCTTCATCATGGGGGAGGACATAGGCCTCTACGGCGGGTCTTACGCGGTGACGAAGGGCTTCATCGCTCAGTACGGCAACAAGCGCATTATCGACACGCCGATATCGGAGTCGGCGATTGTGGGGTGCAGCATCGGCGCGGCCATGGGCGGGTTGCGGCCTATCGTGGAGATCATGAGTATCAACTTCAGCCTGCTGGCGCTCGACCAGATCGTGAACAGCGCAGCCAAGCTGCGCTCCATGTCGGGCGGCCAGATCAGCGTGCCGCTCATTATCCGTATGGTGAGCGGCGGCGGCAACCAGCTTGCGGCCTCGCACTCCCAGAGCCTGGAAGGCTGGTATGCGACTGTTCCCGGCTTGAAGGTGGTGTGCCCAGCCAGCCCCTATGATGTGAAAGGGCTGTTCCGCACCGCTACGAAGGACAACAACACGATCATCTTCGTGGAGCATTCTCTGCTCTACCGGATGCGCGGCGAGGTGCCCGAGACGCCCTATGAGGTGCCTTTCGGAAAGGCGGATGTGAAGCGGCAAGGCAGCGCTGTCACGATTGTGGCATACCTGCGGATGACCCAGGTGGCCCTGTCCGCCGCCGAGCAACTGGCCAAGCAGGGCATCGACTGCGAGGTGGTGGATTTGCGTACGCTACGGCCATTGGATATAGATACCGTCGCGGCTTCTGTGAAGAAGACAAACCGGTGCGTGGTGGTGGAAGAGGCGTGGAAGACGGGGGCTTTCGGCGCAGAGGTCGTGAACCAGGTCTACGACCGCTGCTTTGACTACCTAGACGGAGAGGTGAAGCGCGTGGCGGGGGCGGACGTGCCCATGCCCTACGCGCGGCACCTGGAACTGGCGTGCATCCCCAACGAGAACGATGTGATGGCCGCTGTGAAGTCGTTCTTCGGTGGCTAGGGCGCAACACAGGTCTTTGGGAGGTCAGCGCTATGGCGATGGAAGTGACTATGCCCCAGATGGGTTTCGATATGAAGGAGGGCAAGCTCCTGCGCTGGCTCAAGAAGGAAGGCCAGGCGGTGAACCGGGGCGAGGCCTTGGCGGAGATCGAGACGGACAAGGCGTCTGTGGAGGCGGAAGCCTTCCAGTCCGGGGTGCTGCTCAAGACCCTGGTCAAGGAGGGCGAGACAGTGCCGGTGGGGACGGTCATCGCCTATATAGGCGAGGCGGGGGAAAAGCCCCCGACAGGCGCTCCCTCCGCGCCCAAGGCAGCCGCCGCCCCCACACCGACGGCCCCAGCGCAACCGCCCCCCGCCGCACCTGCGGCCAAGCCTGCGCCAGCGCAACAGGCTACCCCGGCAACGACAGGCGAACTGAAGGTGTCGCCCATCGCCCGGAAGGTGGCCGAAGAGCACGGAGTGAACCTGCGGCAAGTGAAAGGCACGGGGCCGGGAGGCCGTGTGCAAAAGGATGACGTGCTGAACTACGTGGAGGCGATGAAGAAGGGCGCCGTGGCCCCTGCCGCCGCTGCGCCCGCAGCCCCGGCCGCAGCGGGCGCGCCTGCCGTCGCGCAGCGCCTGCCGTTGAGCAAGATGCGACAGACCATCGCGCGGCGCATGACGCAGAGCAAACAGCAGGTCCCGCACTTCTACGTGGAAGTGGAGATGGATATGACGGAGGCGATGCGCTTCCGCAAGGAGTTGAACGAGACGGCCAGCCTGGAAGCGAAGGTGTCGGTCAACGACCTCATTGTGAAGGCATCGGCATTGGCGCTGCTGAAGTTCCCGCACCTCAACGCCACCTACAGCGAGGAGGGAGTGCAGGTCCATCCGCAGATCAACATCGGCATCGCCATAGCGCTGGAGGACGGTCTCATCGCGCCGGCGATCCTGGACTGCGGACGCAAGTCGCTAGGCGAGATCGCCAAGGCGAGCAAGAGCCTGCAGGAGCGGGCCAAGGGCGGGGCGCTGAAGCCGGAGGAGTACGGCGGGGCCACGTTCACAGTCACCAACCTGGGCATGTTTGACGTGGAGAACTTCATCGCCATCATCCCGCCGGTCCAGGGCGTAAGCCTGGCGGTGGGAACAGTGAAGGCGCGGCCCATCGCGCAGGGGGAGCAGGTCGTCGTCCGGCAGACGATGCGAGGGACGCTTTCGGCGGACCATCGGCTGACGGACGGCGCGGTGGCGGCCCAGTTCCTGATGGAAGTGAAGGCGCTCCTGCAAAACCCCTTGCGGCTTATCCTGTAGTCAGCGCCGAAGAGACGCGGCAGGCCGGCACAAGGAGAGAGAAGGGGCGCGTTTTCCGTTGCATTCGCCCCAGGTTGTCCCTATCCTAAGAGGAGATTCGGTCGTCGAAGACGGCCACGCGATAGCTTACGCGAGGAGAAAGCAACCGTTGTACATCGCGTTTATCGGCGCCGGGAACATGGCGGAGGCCCTGATCAAGGGCATCCTGCGTAACCAGGAGTTCAAGCCCAAAGGCATTCTGGTGACGGACATCCTCCCAGCCCGCCTCAACTACTTGCATGAGAAATACGCTATCGCCGGGGCCACGGACAACCGCCGGGCCATTGAGGAGGGGGAGCTCATCGTCCTGGCGGTGAAGCCGCAGAACCTGGGCCAGGTCGCGGAGGAGCTGCGCGGCCACTTCCGTCCTCATCAGACCATCCTCTCCATAGTGGCGGGCGCAAAGATGCAGACCCTGACGGACAGCTTCGGCCACCGAGGCGTGATCCGAGCCATGCCCAATACGCCCGGTCAGGTGGGAGAAGGCATGTCAGTATGGACGGCGGCGAGCGTGGTGAGCAAGGAGCACCGCCAGGCCGCCCAGGAGATGCTGGAAGGACTGGGCAAGCAGATTTATGTACAAGACGAGAAGTACCTGGACATGGCTACAGCCCTCAGCGCCAGCGGCCCGGCCTTCGTCCTTGTCGTCCTGGAAGCGCTGATCGACGCCGGGGTCTACATCGGGCTTTCGCGGGAGATGGCGCGGATGCTGGCGGTACAGACCGTGCTGGGCAGCGCCGCGCTGATGGAGGAATCCAGGCTGCACCCGGGGGAGTTGAGGGACCTGGTGGCCTCGCCCGGGGGCACGACGGTGGAGGGCTTGCTGAAGTTGGAGCAAGGCATGGTGAGGGCCCACATGATTGAAGCTGTCGTGGCGGCCTACCGCAAGACTCTACTGCTTGGGAACTGACGGATGGAGACGCTCTTCCAGATTATCCAGGTCGTTGTCATTTTTCTCCAAGTCTGCATCATAGTCCGTTCCCTCATGTCCTTTTTCCCCGCGTCGTCACCCGGCAATCCGCTGGCAGCCTTCCTCTTCACTGTGACGGAACCCATCTTGGCGCCGTTGCGCCGCATTATCCCCCGCCTGGGGATGATTGATATCACTCCCCTGATTGCAATCCTGCTCCTTTTTCTTTTGCAGGAGTTGCTGCGGGCAGCGGTGGACGGCTAGGCGCTCATAGCCCTGGCAAGCCTTGCCCAGACCTCTTTGGCGCCGATACCTGCGATGGCGATACGCTTATGTCGACTGGCAGCGCCGCGCACCACCGTCACTTGCCCCCGCCGCAGGCCCAGCGCCGCTGCCAGCAACGCTTCAACGGCGGCGTTGGCTTTTCCTTCCACGGGCGGCGCCGAGACCCGCACGCGCAACTCATCACCCTGGAGCGCAATGATCTCGTCACGCCGTGCGCCCGGCTGCACCCGCACCTGGAGATAGACCATCCCTCACCCCCTGTGTCCTCCGCTCCCTCGCAGGGGAGCGGGGGGAGGAAAAAGGAGCCTGGGGGACACTCCTTCGCTTGCGCTCAAGGACAAGCCCCAGACCCCCGCCAGAGGGGGGTAACCCCTCTGGACTCCCCCAGAGAAAACGAACTTCAGGACACGCTCAGTGTACCGCGCTTGGCAGAGCACGGACGGCGTGCTATGGTGGCCATAGTCATATCGCGTGGGAGGCGGCCTCATGACCCGCAAAGCCATCATCCTCAACAACACGTTTTCGCCGCAAGAGCTTACCGAACTAGCCCAGGCCGCCGAGGAAGCTGGTTTTGAGAGCGCGTGGACCAATGAGGGGCTGGGCAGAGACGCCTTCACGAGCGCGGCGACGATGGCGGCGCGGACAAGGCGCATCAGGGTGGGCACAGGGATTGTAGCGCTCTACACCAGAACGCCCGTCCTCATGGCTATGTCCGCCTGGTCCGTGCACGAGATTTCCGGAGGCCGTTTCCTCTTGGGGCTGGGCACCAGCCACAGTTCCGTCATGGGCGTCCACGGCCTGGACGTGACCCGTCCGCTGGCGACGATGCGAGAGGTGGTGGACATCGTGCGCACGCTCACGCGCGGCGAACGGGTAGCAGCGGACGGCGAAGTCTACCAGCTCAGGGACGCACAGCTAGCCCTCGACACCTCCTATCGGACTCCCCTGCCTATCTACCTGGGTGTGCTGAACCCCAGGATGGTACGGCTGGCTGGGGAGACGGCGGACGGCGTGCTGCTCAACCTAGCCACGCCCCAGTACGTGCGAGGCGCGGTCGAGACGCTCGCCCAGGGCGCCGCAGCGGCTGGACGGACGGCAGCCGAGGTGGATGTGAGCGCCTTCGTCACGGTGGCGATTGACGATGACCGGACTAGGGCACTCCGTTATGCAAAGCGCCAAGTAGCCTCCTACACTCGCTTCCCGTTCTATCGGTCCCTGTACGCGCGCTGCGGCTTCCAGGAGGAGATGACCTGGATGGAGCGGGCCTGGCAGCAGGGCGAGGGGGAGCGGGCGGGGGAAAAACTGCCCGACCGCATGGCGGAGGCCATCGCGCTTATGGGCACGCCGCACCAGTGCCGCGACCAACTTGGGGCCTTCCTTGACGCCGGCCTGCGGCTGCCGGTGCTATCTGCCGTGGATGGGACAGGACGCACGCCGCAAGCAGCCTACGCCGCGCTGCGCGCCTTCGCCGACTATTAGACCTGTCCTGACAGCCGTCGCCTCCTTGCGTTCTTACGATTGGTATGAGCGCGCACAGGAGGCGAGTATAATGGAGTATTTCGCCCGCATAGAAGGGCTGGAGTACTTCATGCAGGAGAGGGACGCCTCCCGCAAGCCGGACGTCAGCGTCCTGGCCGCTCTATTCGATTCTTGCTACACCAGGCTAGTGCGCTACCTGGCCGTCCGCACAGGCAACCTGAGCGATGCCGAGGACCTGGCGAGCGAGGTCTTCGCCCGCGCCGTGGAGGCCTTCGACCAGTTCCGGTGGCGCGGCGTACCCCTTGAAGCGTGGCTGTTCCGGATCGCTCACAACCTGGTGATCGATTACCGGCGACGGGCGAGCAAACGGCCCCAGGTACCCCTGGAAAGCGGCTGGACGGCGGACGTTATTGATGCGGAGGCTGACCTGCTGCGCAAGGCCGAAGTGGAAGAGTTGAGTAAGGCATTGGAGAGGTTGACGGAGCCGCAGCGACAGGTGCTTGCCTTGCGTTTTGGCGCCGAGATGACATCGGAAGAGGCGGGCAAGGTGCTGGGCAAGAAGGCAGGAACGGTACGGGAGTTGCAAAGCAGCGCGGTGAAGACGCTGAGAATGGCGTTGGGAGCCGCAGTCAAGCGAAAGCCGGAGCCGCAACAAGAGACCTAGGATATGGAACGGGACTTCAACAAGGCGCTGGACGATAGCCTGGACAGGCTGCTGCTCCGCAACGGGAGCGTTGAGGAGTGCCTCTCCCGCTACCCTGAACATGCCAAAGAGCTGGAGCCGATGCTGCGACTGGCCCTGCGTCTGCGCCAGTCCAGCCAGCAGCCGGTAAACGAAGCCCGAAAGGCGGCGGCGCGCTCCCGGTTGCTCCAGGACATATCGAAGCAGAAGCGCCAGGCACACCAGGCTACCCACGCCGCCGCATCCCGCGGATGGCTCGGCGGGTTGTTCTCCAGCTACAAGCGCCTCGCCGTGACGGCTGCCGCGTGCTTCGTCGCCCTACTCATGGCCGCTACAGGCACGGCGGCGGCGTCCCTGCGCAGCAACCCAGACGATGCGCTCTACCCTATGAAACGCTTCACTGAAGAGGTCCAACTCACCTTTGCCTTCAGCAACGGGCAGAAGGAGAGCTTAAGCGCAGACTTTGCCGACCGGCGGTCGGCGGAGATGGTCGCACTGGCCAGGAAAGGCGAGACGGAGCGAGTGGAAGGGCTGCAAAGGGACATGGAACGGCACCTGGGGAAGGTGCGTGACTTGCAGCTCAGGCGCCTGGCGAGCCGCCTGGAGAAGAAGGGTGTGGAAGCGCCCGCAGTCCTGTCCAGTCTGGCGAAGGTGCTGGAGCAAGAGGCAGCTCTGGACGGTGATCCAGTCGAGCTAGACGGACCCCAGGCAGCGCCGCCGGTTACGGCGACGCCAGTCGTCCAGTCCGGAGCGCAAAGGCCTCAGCCTGTCCTCGCCGGGAATATGCCAGCGCCCGTCCGCGCAATAGTCATAATCCCAGGTGTAAAGAAGCCGGAAGTGGCGTTGGAGGAGATCCGCGCCCACCGGCGGGAACAAGAGGCGCTGCGGAAGCGACTGGCGGAAGTCGCCGAGCGGCGCATAGAGCGGTTGCAGGAGGCTTTGTCCACAGCGCCGGAGCAGGCGCGTGCCGGTCTCCTTATCGCCATTGAAAACGTGCGGCGCACGTACCAGGAAGCGATTCTTTCCACAGGGGCGCGCCCTCCCGCCAGGTTCATTGATCCCAAGCCTTTCCCCCCTGGACGCGAGAAGCCTGAGCAGCCACAAGAAGACAAGCCTGACCGAGACAACCGGGGCCAGTCGCCGAAAGAGCCGCAGCAGCCCGTCGATGATGAGACCCGGTCTCCCGGCTTCCAGCCCAACCGCCCTTACCCAGGACGGGCGCCGAACGCCCCGGAACAAGAGCGCAAAGGGAAACAGCCGCGCCGGGACGGCGCGGAACACCCCTCTGTACCCCCCACGCCGATAGCGACTCCTTCACCTGAGCAGCGCTAGAAACTACGCGAGGCCGGGTCTTCCTCGGAGCGGCGGAACACTACCCCTGCGATAGAGACGAGGGAGCCGCCCTCTACATCGGCGGGACACTGTTCATAGTCCACTGCACTCCCCTGGGCGCCTTCCAGCAAACGGAGCATGAGGTAGGTGGGCGAAAGCCCGCAGACCCGCCTGCGGTCTTGCTCGGCGCGGAGCTCGCTAAAGAAGGCGGCGGCGTCCGCGGCGCAGACGATAGCGAGGAGCCGCTGGTCGGCGGCGGCAAGCTCGGCTCGGGCGACGCCATCCAGGGGATGGACATCGCCGAACACGGGTCCTACATGCGCGAGATCGCCCGCCGCCACCACTAGGACGCGCTTGCACTCGATTGCTTGCCGCAATACTGACAATGCTTTGGACAGGCGAGGATCGTCCTCCGGCGACGCTCCGTCCAGGACGAATGTGTGGAAGGAGCCGCAGAGCAGCGGGAGCACCGGGATGCCGGCCTGGCCAAGGGCGTAGTGGAGCCAGACGGCGGCCAATTCGATGGAGTGCTCACTCCAGTGGTGGGCCTCATCAGCGAAGGCGTGGTCGGGCCCCAGGGCGTCAGCAAGGCCGTCCACCAATTCGACAGGTGTTGGAAGGACGCCCCACGGCGTGGCGTAGCTCTGCCTGGTCAGGGTGAGCGGGCTTCCGAGGCCGGCGTGGTCCGTGCCGAAGACGACAGCGAGATCGAAGGGGCCCGCAGCGGCGGCGTGCCGCCACGTCCTGGCGTAAACGCGCCAGCCGCGCTGGTAATCGATGTGGGGCGACAGCAAGCCCACGACAGCGCCATTGCGACGGGCCTCGTCGCCGGGCGCTTCCCTGCAGAACCGGTCGAAGGCCGCACGGAGCGCATGGGGGTCAGCGGGATACACGCTCTCGGCCAGGACAGGAGGACGGAAAGGCGCTTCCCGGTAGGCCTGGAGCCGCTCAGCAAAGGCCGAGCGAAAGCGGTCGCTTTCCAAGAGCAGGGCCTCATCGAGCTGGGCAACCAGACGCCTGATGAACAGCTCCGGCACGTCCACGGCGGAGCGGAGGGCCAGGTTGGCGCGGATAGCCTGCACGTCACGGGCGCCGTCGAACAGCGCCAAGAGCGGGGCCAGCCCAGCCGGAACGAGCACGGATTGCTGCGTAAGACCCAAGGAATCGCGCAGCATCAGGTAAGACTGCCCCTGGTCTTCCACCCAGCGGGCGTCCAGGGGCCGCAGCTTGGGAACGTCTGGATAGTTGAAAGGCTCCGGCATGAGCGCCTCCTAGCGTTCCGCCGCGCCAAGCAGCATCGGCCACACCCTGGAGTCCTCGAGGATGGAGACGACCAGGTCTGCCCGGACTAAGGCCTGGGGCGGGCGGCTGGACGCTAGGCCGATGCAGCGCATGCCCGCCGCCTTGCCAGCCGCGACGCCCTGGGGCGCGTCCTCCACCACCACGCACCGGCCTGGAGACACTCCCAGGCGTTGTGCCGCCAGCAGGAAACCCTCCGGGTCCGGTTTGCCGCGCCGCACGTCCTGCTCCGCCACGATGGCTGCAAAGCAGGGAAGGAGGCCAAGAAGGGACAGCACGAGCTCGACGTTCTCTCGGGGGCCGGAGGAGACAACGGCCTGCTTAAGGCCCGTGCTGCTGAGCCTCTTCACCGTCTCGGCGGCGCCCGGGAGCGCGGTAAGCCCGTTCAGCCGCGAGCGGAAGAGACGTTCCTTGCGCTCGGCGAGACACGCCGCCTCTTGCGAGGAGAGATTCCCAAAGAGATAGGCCAGGATAGCGTCATTGCGAAGACCAAAAGTGTGCTGGAAGTCCGCCTGGGTGAAGTCGCGGCCCTGCTCGCCCATGAAGGCCTGCCACGCCGCGAAATGAAAAGGGCCGGTGTCCACCAGGACTCCATCCAGGTCCCACAGGACAGCTTGGATGTTAGGGGCTGTCGCTTTCGCTTGTCGCATTAGAACCGGAGCCGCCCACCAGCGACGATGACCGCCAGAACCACACCGACGAGCCGATACGGGTTGACGAAGGACGCGTCCACGAAGTGCTGGCTGTTGAAGGCCAGGATGCTGGCTACATAGACGATGACGGGGCCGAGGCCGGCGATGACTTGTAGATAGGGGCTGCTCTTGCGGTTGGCCGACTGGGAAACAGCTTCGCCGATGAGGTAACCGGTGCCGAGCCAGACCACGATGGAGAGGAGCAGGAAAGAGTAGAAGGCGTCCCAGAGCAGCACCCACAAGACAGAGGCCAGAGCGGCGCTCGCCACCATGGCGCCGACGGCGCGGGCGTAGTAGGGGAGAGGCACATTGTAGACGGGCAAGCGGCGAAGCCGAGCGCACTGGCGGCACTTGATGCCCACGGGAGTATAGATGTAGCACTTCGGGCAAATAGGCTTATCGCAGGAAGCGCAGCGGAGCGCCGTCTCGACGTTGGGATGGTTGGCGCACCGCAGTGCGGGTGGCGTGTGCTCTTGCGTCATGTTGCCCTACTCAGGAAAGATGGTCGGGGCGGCCGGATTTGAACCGGCGACCTCTTGGTCCCAAACCAAGCGCGCTACCACTGCGCTACGCCCCGCTACGCTCCAAGGATACGGGAAGCCGTAAGGAGGGTCAAGGACGGCTATTCAGCTTTTTCTTCGCGGCGAATGGAACCAAGGCTAATCTGTTTTATAAGTCTTGACTAATCAAAACAATTAGTATAGACTAATGCGCTGAGAGCGCTGCATGCGCTCATGGCAACATACTATACCTTCACCTGTAAGGAGGACTCCTTTGCGTCACCCTCGTGTTCTACGACCGGTCATGGCGCTTGCCGTGGCCATTCTTGCCCTGGGCCTGGCGGCCTGTGGCGGCGGCGAATCGCCGACCCCCAGCCCACAGCCCCAACCTACCACAACCCCGATACCAGTTGCTCCAACGGCAACGGCGACACCACGTCCCACTCCACAACCCTCCCAGACCATCACCATCTACTCCGGCCGCAACCAAGTACTGGTCGGTGCCATCATCGAGCAGTTCACCAAGGACACCGGCATCAAGGTCCAAGTGCGCTACGGCGACACGGCCCAACTGGCTGCGGCCATCCTTGAAGAAGGCCGGAACAGCCCTGCCGATGTGTACTGGGCTCAGGACGCCGGCGCTCTGGGCGCTATCGCCAAGAAGGGCGTTTTGGTCAAGCTGCCGGACAGTATCTTGAACAAGGTTGACGCCCGGTTCCGCTCGCCCAAGGGTGAATGGGTAGGGGTCACCGGGCGCGCCCGCGTGGTGGCGTACAACACCAAGAAGCTCTCTGAGCAAGACCTGCCCGACTCCATCTACGGGTTCACGGACTCCAAGTGGAAGGGACGCATCGGCTGGGCGCCCACCAACGGCTCCTTCCAGGCCTTCGTGACCGCCTTGCGTGTGGTGGACGGCGAGGCGAAGGCTCGGCAGTGGTTGGAGGGCATCAAAGCGAACCAGCCCAAGGCCTATCGGAACAACACGACCGCCCTGCTGGCCGTCGCGTCAGGCGAGGCGGACGTGGCCTTCATCAACCACTACTACCTCTACGCCCAACTCAAGGAACAAGGCCCGTCTTTTCCTGCGCGCAATTACTATCCGCGCGCTGGAGACGCTGGCGCCATGATCAACGTGGCGGGTGTGGGAATCCTTGCCACTTCCAAGAAACAGGAGGCGGCATTGCGTTTCGTGGAGTATATGCTGTCGGGAAAAGCCCAGACTTACTTCGCCAGTGGAGAAAGTTCAGACGATCCCTTCGAATACCCGCTCATCCAAGGCGTGAACCCGCATCCCGACCTGCCGCCGCTGTCACAACTCAAGACTCCGAACATCGACCTGGGCAACCTGGACGACTTGGAGGGAACGTTGAAGCTGCTGCGCGACCTCGGCATCCTGTAGAAGGCTCGCCTATCGGGGAAGCCACGAGCTGGCAGATCCATGATTGCAAAATGAAGGAGGCGCGCTATGCGGAGGGCATGTCTTGTCTCAGCCCTGACATTGGGTGCGATAGCTCTAGGGATAGTCCTGGCATGTACTGGTGAGGGCAGCCCCGGGACCATTCAGATTAGGCTCGGAGAGATGTACATCAAGCCCGACGTCATCAAGATCCGGGAGGGCCAGGAGGTCTCCCTGAAACTGGTCAACGAGGGCCGCGAGGAGCACGAGTTCCTCATCGGGCGCAGAGTGGAGATGGAGGGCGACAAGGCGGTGGGGTACAAGCCCAACGACTTCGGGAAAGTCCTGGCAACGTTCTCAGGCCAAAAGGCGGGCCTGGAGTTTGAGGACGGGATCATGGAGGTGGAGGTGGAGCCGGGGGGGCGAGGTCTCCTGACCTTCACCGCGCCGAAAGGCACCAAAGGCGAGTGGGAAGTCGCTTGCTTTGAGCCGGGCCACTACGAGGCGGGGATGAAAGGCAAGCTCATCGTCCAGTAGGAATGCAAATTCGAAGCTCAGACACAGGAATCGCAAGTCGCCTGGCTCGAGACCCAGCTCACGATCATTGGCCCGGCAGGGCCGCAAAACTATCTCAGCCAGCAAATGAAGAAGGAGAGACCTTAATGGAGCCCTGGCAAGTGGACGGAGCCGTCACTTATCGCTCAACATGAACGCAAGAGGGCTGGTGGCATGGCCCAGGTAACCGGTTTCAGAGGACTGGCGGTAGGGTGGCGGGGCGTACGGGGCGCGCGACGGCCCTGGCCGCCTGTCGTCCTGTGGGTACCTGCCATCGCGGTGGCGGCGGCGATGGCGCTGCCGCTGGCCTACCTGCTCATCCGCACCTTCGGGGCCGGCGACGAGGCCCTTGACTTGCTGTTGCGCTCCCGCACCGTGCGGGTCCTGGGCCAGACCGTGCTGCTCGCGGTCACCGTCACGGCGGCGGCGACCTTCCTCGCCGTGCCTTTAGCCTGGCTCACAGTGCGCACGGACCTGCCGCTCCACCGGATGTGGGCCATCCTCACCGTCCTGCCCCTGGTCATCCCATCGTACGTAGGCGCTTTCGTGATCATTGGGGCCTTTGGGCCCCACGGGTTGTTGCAACAGGTGCTTGCCAAGCCCTTCGGCATCGAGAGCATCCCAGCTATCTACGGCTTCCCCGGCGCTTTTCTTGCCCTCACATTGTTCACGTACCCTTATGTGCTCCTGACCGTCCGGGCATCGCTGTGGGGCCAGGACCCAGCCCTGGAAGAGGCTTCTCGCGGGCTGGGGCGGAGCGCCCGCGAGACCTTTTTCCGGGTCACCGTGCCCCAGCTCCGGCCAGCCATCGCGGCCGGCGGCCTTCTTGTGGCTCTCTATACCCTCAGCGACTTCGGAGCTGTGTCGCTCCTGCGCTTCGAATCGTTCACGCACCAGATCTATCTCCAGTACCAGGGGTCCTTCGACCGCACATTGGCGGCGGTCTTCTCGCTGGTGCTGGTAGGCATCACGTTGTGCGTGCTGCTGCTGGAGGCCCATTTCCGGGGGCGGGCGCGATACCACCGGAGCACGGTGGGCGCCGTGCGGCCTACAACGGTGGTGCGGCTGGGCCGCTGGCGCTGGGCGGCGCTGGCCTTCTGCGCTCTCGTAGTGTTCGCAAGTCTAATAGTGCCGCTTTCCGTGCTGAGCTACTGGATGGCAAAAAACGTGGGCAACAACGAGCCGCTCACCCTGGTGTGGAGCGCGGCGCGCAACTCCGTCTATGTGTCCGGCCTCGCTGCGCTGCTGGCCGTGGCGGCGGCGATTCCTGTGGCGACCCTGGCGGTACGGTATCCCGGAAGGTTCAGCGGAGCTATCGAGCGGGCAGCGTACCTTGGTTTTGCTTTGCCGGGGATTGTGGTGGCGCTGGCGCTGGTGTTCTTCAGCGCCAACTATGCGCCGCAGATGTACCAGACGGTCTTTCTCCTGGTCTTCGCCTATATGGTGCTGTTCCTGCCGCAGGCTGTCGGCTCGGTACGGGCGTCGCTACTCCAGGTAAGCCCGTCCCTGGAAGACGCCGCCCGCGGACTGGGCAAGCGGCACCTGAGCGCGCTGGCGAGGGTCACTCTCCCTCTCATCCGTTCGGGCCTCCTGGCGGGAGCAGCCCTGGTCTTTCTCACCGCCATGAAGGAGCTGCCAGCCACGCTGCTGCTCAGTCCCATCGGCTTCAAGAGCCTAGCCACGACCATCTGGGCCGCAACGGACAGCGGCTTCTTGGCCCGGGCGGCGGCTCCCGCCATGCTGCTGGTGTTGGCCGCCGCTCTCCCTATGGCTTTCGTTATTGGGCTGGAGCGGCGCAGACGCTAGCGCTCTCCATAGCAGGCAAGTATACTGAGGTAACTTTTGGTGACAACCATCACGAAGGCACGAATGAAAACGGCGGGTGTTAAGGCACCTCCGCTCCGAGCGGTCCTCACTGTGGAGAACGTAAGCAAGTGGTTCGGGGAGACCCGTGCGGTGGAGGACCTCAGCCTCACCGTACGCCAGGGGGAGCTCCTAGCCCTCCTCGGCCCCAGCGGGTGTGGCAAGACCACCACGCTGCGGCTCATCGCGGGGTTCGAGCGCCCGAATGAAGGAACTATCGCTCTGGGCGACCGGGTGGTGGCGAGCAGGACGGCGTGGGTGCCGCCGGATCGTCGCGGGATGGGTATGGTCTTTCAGGACTACGCCCTCTTCCCCAACTTGACCGTGGCAGGGAACGTGAGCTTTGGCCTGCCAAAAGGGACGGACCAGGCTAGACGCGTGGGGGAGGTCCTGTCTCTGGCGGGGCTTACCGGGATGGAGGGACGCTACCCCCACGAGCTTTCGGGCGGCCAGCAGCAGCGGGTCGCCCTGGCCCGGGCCCTGGCGCCCCGGCCCCTCATCGTGTTGCTGGACGAGCCCTTCAGCAACCTGGACGCGGACCTACGCGCCCAGACCCGCCGTGAGGTACGCCACATCCTGAAGAAGGAGGGCGCCACCGCCATTCTGGTAACCCACGACCAAGAGGAGGCCTTCGTGCTGGCCGATACGGTTGCGGTCCTGAACGAGGGCCATGTGGAGCAGATAGGCACGCCTGAGGAGGTGTACCACGTGCCCGCCACCCGGTTCGCGGCCCGCTTTGTAGGGCTGGCTGACTTTCTGTCCGGCGAGATGGATGGGCTGCGGGTGGTGACGGAATTGGGGGTGTTCACGGCCCAGGGCCTGCCGTTCAAGGGCCGGGTCGAGGTGCTCATCCGCCCCGACGACGTGGACTACCGGCCAGACCCCAGCGGCGACGCGGTTATCACCGAGCGAGAGTTCTGGGGCTCGGAGAACCGCTACACCATCCGGCTCCCCTCGGGTCGCACACTGCGCAGCTCCCAGCCGTCCACTCTTGTCCACCCCATAGGCGAACGGGTCAGGGCAATTGTGCGCTTGACCCACGTAGTCACCTTCCCCAGGGCTTAGGCGTCCGGCGGAATCTTTCTCGCCCCGTCGCACATCATACATATGCGACCCATTGCCGACGTTAGGTGGAGCAGTTCATATGAGGGGCATTGACAAGGCGCATGCGACTTCGCTAGTATGCTTTGCTTGGTAGGCGGAGAGCAGTGGAATGAGATTGATACGTCGACTCTTCTGCAGACAGCGCGCTGGCCACGACCATCACGGTTGCCAGAAGCTGCGGGACATGGCCTCCGACTATGTGGACGACCAGCTCTCGTCCGAACAGCGCAGCCAGGCCAACACCCACTTAGGAATTTGTCCCCCCTGCCGGGCGTTCGTGGAAACGCTCAAGAGGACGGTGCGTGCCCTTGGCTCTCTGGGCCAAGAGAAGGCCCCGGATACGCTCAAGCAGCGGCTCAAAAAGATAGACTCCTGAACGGTACCGTTCAGGAGTCTATCTCTCTTTACGGTTCCTGTGTCGCGTACGTTAGTGCGTTCCCGCCGCCTGGTCGACAGCGTGTTGGTCCCAATGGATGAGGAGTGTCACCAGGTCAAGGACGGCTGGGCTCTTGATCGGGCCTCCCTCAGATTCACCCCAGAGCGGCATGTTCACGCCGGGTATGGTGAGCTTGGCGATGTCCGTCTTGGGATAAGTCTTCTTTAGCTCTCCTGTGAGGTCACCGCCCAACCGGCCGCGCTCAATAACCTTGCGAGCGGTATCTTCATCGATGATACCGCTCACAGAGCCGTCTGTGAGGTCCATAGTCAACCCAGCCTGGAGGCGGTACTCGGGATTGAGGGGGAAGCCGATGTACTGGGGGCCTTCCAGCTTGCCACCACCCTTGGGTCCATGACAGACGACGCAGGCGCTGACATAGGTCTTAGCGCCGCGCTCGATCTCCTCGTTGAGGAAACGCTCTGTGGCCTTGTCGTGCCGGTCCGGCTCGAAGGCGGCGTACACAGGCAGGATGATGATGAGGGCCAGGGTAAGGGCCAAGCCGATGGCGAATTTTTTTGACAGGTCGTCCATTGCTTACCCCTTGGTCGCCTGGCTGGGGTCGTAGCCAGTGCGCGTCGTGATTTTGCTGGTATCCACGCGAATGGCCCCGTCAGCGCCGATGTCCACCGCCAAGAGGTCCATAGGCCGAGGCGCAGGGCCGTCTTTGTTCACTCCATAGCGATCAAATCGAGAGCCGTGACAGCGGCAATGGAACTGGCCCTGGGCCCCAAGGGAATCGAGGGAAGGCTCATCCGGAGCCCACGGCACGGGACAGCCCAGGTGGGTGCAGCGCCGGTAGAGGGCCAAGTACCCGTCCGGGATCCTGGAAAGAAAGAACTTTCCTCGCTCAACCAGCTTGGGATCATCACCGACTTTATAGTCATTGACATTGCCCGCCGGGAAAACAGCGCCGAACTCGCCGGGCTTGGGCTTCTTGCTTTTCGGCCACAGGGACCATACAAGGCCAACCCCCGCTTCCAGCCCAATGAGGCCAGCGACGCCCCACCACGTAAGGCTCAAGAATTGCCGGCGGCTGAGTTGCTGGCCGCTCTTCTTCTCTCCAGGTCTATGCATTGTCATGTTTCGTTGCTGCCCTCGCTTAAGTTCTTTAACTGCTTCTTAGAAGGACAGAGCGTTTGGCGGAAGGTTCCACGGGGCCACGAGCCCAAAGTTTTCACCTCTGAAGAAGAGTCCGCTGATGGTGGTGGCGGCGTAGACCGCCACAAAGGCGCTGAAGACACCGATGAGCATTTCACGCAGGTTGGCCTTGAACCCCTGTTTAAGAATGCCGACCAAGAGCATGGAGAGCACAAAAATGATCACGACAGGAATGGTCCAGCCGACTACGATGTCAAATATCTTGGCGTCACTGATAATGCGCTCGATGGACTCTTTTCCATCGACGATGACCTTGTGGCTAAAGATGCCGCGAAAACCGCTGGGGCCCTCAGAACCCAACGGCTTGTACAGCTCGTTGAAGGCGATGAGCACGACGGTGAGGGCCAGTGCATAGACGGCAGAGAAGGCGGCGACGATCTTGCCCTTTTTGCTGGAAAACCAGATACCCACGTCCTTGGTGCTGCGGTCCACGTAGGGGATGGCCGCCAGCAGACCCAACACAATGGTCGGCAGAATGACGCCGGCCAGGGATGGATTCATGTGGCGCAACAATTCCTGAAGGTTGAGGAAGTACCAGGGCGCCTTTTCCACCAACTGGACCTTGTCGGCGTCCGCGAACTCGCGGAGCGGGGCCCGGATGAACATGCCCATGAGCACGACCACCAGGGTCACGCCCAAGGCGGCCAGCACCTCCATGATGAGGAGGTTAGGCCAGGCAAACACGGAGTTTTCAGGGCCGCCCTTGCCCACGAGGGGGGCGCGTCCTTTCATCACCTCCATGAGCCCATAGGTCTTTTTAGGGTCTTTGGGGAAGAACTCTTGCTTTATTTCCCGTGCCATGGGTCCTCCGCAGTCGAATCCAGCGTTGTATTCCGCTGCTTACTTTTCCTCTGAGCTTGGGCGCTCCACGGGATGGGAGATGCCACCGTCCTTCCTGATGCGCCAGAAGTGGAAGAAGATGAGCAGGTAACAGGCCAGCGGCAGGACGATGACGTGCAACACGTACCACCGGATGATGGTCTGCTGGCCGACTTCCTGGCTCAGCGGCACGCCGATGAGGAGGCCTCGCACCCATTTACCCAGGAACGGCGAGGTCTGAGCGATCTGGCCGCCGATTTTGCTGGCGGCGATGCCCAAGTCGTCCCAGGGCAGGAGATAGCCGGTGAAGCTGAGGAGCAGGGTGACGACGAAGAGAATGACGCCCACCACCCAGTTCCACTCGCGGGGCTGCTTATAGCCGCCGGTGTAGAAGACGCGGCACATATGAAGGAAGACGATGAGCACCATGAGGTGGGCGGCCCAGCGGTGCGTGTTCCGGAAGAGAGCGCCGAATGGTATCTCCGTCTCCAGCCGCTGGATATCGTAGTAAGCGCGGGAGACATCCGGCACATAGAAGAACATAAGGACGGCGCCGGTGAGAGTAAGGATGATGAAGAGCCAGAAGGCGGTGAAGCCGAGCCCCCACGTGTAGGTGATCTTGAGGGTATGCCGCCTGACCTTCACTGGCATGAGGTGAAGGAACAGGCTGTTGAACATGATCAGGGCCCGGTTCTCATCCGTGGCGGGGTAGCCCTGTCGCCAAAAAGAGCGCCAGACGGTGCTATTGCGAACCTTCCACAGCATCTTTTCGGCTGGCGGGGGCAGTGCAGGCATCTTCACCTCGCTCCTCCTACAACGGCGAGACCGAGACGCTGCCGCAGATGGGCGGCGTGGTCCACCTTGGCATCCTCATACTGGAGCTCCTCCTCAAACCAGAAGGACTCCATAGTAATGGCTTCTGTGGGGCAGCGCTTGGCGCACAGGGCGCAGCGGGTGCAAGCGGTATCGTCCTTGAGCATGACGGAGACGCCGCCGCCCAAGGCCTCCGCATCAATGCCGGACGTGCGCAATTCAGAGAGAGAGTAGCCGAACTTGGTCTTGAGCACCCCATCCAGGTCCGGGCTAGGCTCCAGATCAGTGACGGGTACCATAGTCAAGCAGTTTTCGGGGCAGATGTCCACGCAGCCGTTGCACATGATGCAGAGGTCGCCGTTGAAAACGGTCTGCACGTGGCATTCAAAGCATCGTTCACCTTGCCGCTTGGCCATCTCCGGCGTGTAGGCCTTTTCAATCTCGGTCACGCCAACGCGTTCCTCCACCGGAATGACCGGGGGCCGCTCGAAGGGCGTCTGAAGCATGCCCTGCTTGGGCAGGTTATCGTACTTGGAAGGGAAGCGGTCGAAGGGCACCGTCTCCATGTAACCCTTCTGGACGATGACCGACTTTTTCTGCTGGAGGTATTCATCTATGGCACGGGCGGCCCTATGGCCGTCCGCCACCGCGTCGATGATGAGGCGCGGGCCCAGGCCGATGTCGCCGGCGGCGTAGACGCCGGGCACCGTCGTCGCCATGGTGTCGGGATCGACTTCGAGGACGCCGCGCTTGCTGACTTCGACGCCGTCCTCGGGCTTGAGCCAGGAGAAGTCCGGCATCTGACCGATGGCGAGGATGACGGTATCGCACGGGATGACGCGCTCGCTGCCAGGCTCAAGCTGGGGGTTGAACCGGTTGCTGTCGTCGTAGACGCGGGTGACGCGCTTGACCTCCACGCCCGCCACATTACCGTCCTGCACGACGATGCGGGTGGGCATGACCCGGTTGTGGAAGATGATGCCCTCTTCCAGCGCGTCCTCTTTCTCAACTTCGTCGGCGAGCATCTCGTCCCAGGCTTCCACGACGAGGTCGTGCACCTCGCGGCCAGGGATGATGGGCACACCGAGGTGCAGGTCCTGGCGCAGGCCCTCCCGCTGCTCCACGACGCGGCGCAAGATGGGCGGCAGCTCTCGGACCTGACGGCGGCGGCGGGACTTTTCAATATCTTCGCCGCGCGGCATAACGCCCTCGGCGTTGAGGCGCTGCGACGTGCGGATGACGTCCATGGCGGTATTGCCACCGCCCACGACCGCGATGCGCTTGCCAACCTTTACAGGAACCCCCAGGTTGGTCTGGGGGATGAATTCCTCCAAGGCCTTCAACACGCCAGGGGTGTCAATGCCTGGGATATTGAGTCCACGGCTCCTCCACAGGCCAAAGGCGAGAACTATGGCTTCGTAGCCCGCTTCTTTGAGGCCCTTGATGGTGAAGTCCTTGCCGAGGCGGCTGTTGTGCTTGACCTCGATATTGCCGATGCTCAAGATGTCTTCGATCTCGCGGCGGACCATGCGGCGGTCGAGGCGGTACTCCGGCACGCCCAGATTGTGCATGCCGCCTGGCACGGAGGCAGCTTCAAAGATAGTGACCTGATAGCCCAAGAGGGCCAGGTCGTGGGCCGAGGACAGGCCGGCGGGCCCGGCACCGACGACGGCTACCCTGGCGCTCCTGCGCGTGAACCTGTCGCCCGCCTCCTTGAAGGAGGCGAAGCTCTCCCAGGTGTGGGAGTTCTCCGGCGCCACGGTGTCCAAAAGGGCTTTGCCTACGATACGGCCGTCGATGCCGGTGCTCGCTTCAACGCCGTACTGTTCGCTGAGGAAGCGCTTGAGGGCGCGGATGGAGACCGGGTCGCCGAACTCGCCGCGGCGGCAGGCCTTTTCGCACGGCGCGTTGCAGACCTGGCCGCAGGTAGACGCCACCGGGTTAGGCTGGCGAGCCTGGATATAGCCTTTCTGATAGTCGCCGTTGGAGACGGCCAGGACGTAGCCCCGACAGTCCGTCTGCACCGGGCAAGCAGCCTGGCATTCGATCTGAGACTTATAGTATTCAACGTCTACGACTCTTACGTTGAACACCGACTTCGGTTTCTGTGCCATACTCCCTTTCCAGCCCGCGCTGAGTCAACGGCAACGGGTCCGCTGCAGACGGAAGCTCCCGCGCTACCCTACTTGTCCGCCACCAGCTCGGAGGCGTGCCGACTGATCAGGTTGTCCGCCCGAAAGACGCCGTCTGTCCCCAGGCGGCCCTCCACGACCACGTCCGCATCCGTGCGGTAGAACTGGTTGGTCACACCGCCATAGTAGAGCACCGGCATAGAACGGCTGCCGTCCGTCATCTCGAACCGCATTTCGTTCTTCGCCGGGTCTTGTCGGATAGACGCCACCAGCACCTTTCCCTTGACGCGCACCTGCTGTTCCGTGGGCCCCTGGGCCAACACCTCGCTGACCCCAGCAAAAAATGACGACGCCCCTCGCGTCATCATGAAGGTAAGAAAGGCTATGGCTGCCAGAACCAGCGCGCCCGCCAGAGCGAACTTGATGTTTCTGGATGACCATACTCCTCTCACACCGGTCGTCGCCGTATCTTGATGGTCCGCCATGAGCCACACCAACAGGGCCTACTCGCCCTTCACCATAAGGCCACGGAAAGGAATGTGCCTTTTTTCACTGGCTACGGCCACCTATGATAACCCAAGCCACCCGTTTTTGCAAACCTCGACCAAATCCAGCGGAGCGAAGTTTGTGAAACTTGCGTCAACCGCTCCCGGTGCTCTTCCCTTGGGCAGCCTCGTGCTCTTTAAGAGCCTCGCGCAGGGCTTCGATTTCACGGCGCAGTTGCAGTTCGCGCCGCGCCGACACAAAGGCATAGCCAAAAAAGGCCGCCCAGACCACAGCGAAGGCCGCCATGATGAACTTGAGATTGCTCTCGTCCTCCCTGGCGTTCTGCTGCGCTATAACCGCCGGATACGTCGGCGCGTGGGGATCTGGCGACATGGCAGCCTGAGCGGCGCCAGCGCTCACGAGGAGCGCTACGAGGGTTACAAGACCAACGGCTACAAGCTTTCCGCGACGTATGATCACCGCTGCACCTCGCGAGGCCGGGCCGAGAGGATCTCAAGCTCGGCAAGGGACTCTCCTGTCAGATAGGCGCGCTTCATAATCTCCACTTCTCTGACCTGCCACTGGAGCCGCACCCGCTGCAACTGTAGGTAAACGTAAAGCAGGGTGAAGGCAAGAACGGAGAGGAAGAGGGTAAGGGACATCTCCCAACTCATATTGATGTCGGTGCCGCGCACCACCGCTTCCGGGTGGATGTTCTGCCACCACCAAATGGAGAAGTAGACGATGGGCACGTCCACAAAGCCTATGATGCCCACCACGGCGGCAAAGCGGGAGGCCTGGCCTTCCGCCGCGTAGGTGCGCACCATGAGGTAGCCCACGTAGATCATCCACAACAGCAACGTGGAGGTGAGGCGGGGGTCCCAGGTCCACCACACGCCCCAGGTGGGCTTGCCCCAGATAGCTCCGGTCACCAGGCTCAGTGTGGTGAACAGGACGCCGAGCTCCGCCGCCGACTGGGCCACCACATCAGAGCGGAGATCGCGTTTCCACAGGTGCACAAGGCTGGCGACGAACACGACGAAGAAGGCCAGAAAGGCCACCCAGCTCACTGGCACATGGATGTACATGATGCGATAGACCTGGCCCATTGTAAGCTCGTTGGGCGCCCAGACGAGGGCCAAATAGAGTGAGCCGAGCAGCAACGGGGCCGTTACCGCCAGGAGTGCATTCTTCACTTTGGCTGATTGCCAGTCCATCGTCCCCTACTGTTCGATGACATACTCAAAGGCTAGAGATGATACTACCAGGAAAACGACATCGAATGCCAGCATGATTTCCACCCAGGTGAGGAGGTCGCCCCAGGGTTCGGAGCGGAGGACCACGCCGGAGGCCTGGACAGCGGAGATGATGATGGGAACGACGACCGGGAAAAAGAGGATGGGCAGCATGATCTCGCGGGCGCGGCTATGGACGGCGATGGCGGAGAAGACGGTGCCCACCGCCGAGAAGCCCACGGTGCCCAGGAACATCACGAGCACAAGCCGCGGCGGGAACATAGGGAGGTTGAAAATGACGGAGAAGACCGGCAGGCTCACCAGCTCCACCACCATCATGAAGAGGAAGATGGAAAGCATCTTGCCAGCGAACAGGGCCTCGCGCGGCGCTGGAGTAAGGGTAATCCCTTCCAGGCAGCCCCGGTCCCGCTCCAGGATGAAGGTGCGGTTCATGCCCAGCACGCCGGCGAAGGTGAAAGCGACCCACAGCACGCCGGGCCCGACCGTGGTGACCAGGTCTGGGCCGGGACGGAAGGCGAAGTTGAAGATGACCAGGACGAGGATGACGAAGACGACGGCGGAGAGAACGATCTCCTTGGCCCGGACCTCGGCCAGGATGTCTTTCCACAGGATGGCGCCCACCGCCGACCAGAAGGCTTTCACGGCTGCCCTCCCGTAAGCTGGGCGTAGAGGGCGCGGAAGGTAGCCTTATTTGGCGTGCCGTGGTAGACAATCCGCCCCTGGGAGAGAACGGCGGCCCTCTGCGCGATGTCCAGGCCGCGCTCGAAGTTGTGGGTGGTCATGAGGACGGTGCGCTGCTCACCCCTTTCGGTAGGGGCGGCGAGCAGCCCTTGCAGCATGGCGAGGGCGTCAAGGTCGAGGCCGCTCTCCGGTTCGTCGAGCAGCAGGATAGACGGGTCGTGAAGGAGAGCGCGGGCGAGAGTGACGCGCTTCTGCATGCCGTGAGAGAGGGTGCGGACGCGGTCGTGCTGGCGTCTGGCCATGCCCACCCGGGCCAGGAGAAGCTGGGCGCGCTGTTCCAGGTCGGCCACGCCGTACATGCGGCCATAGAAGCGCAGGTTCTCCAGGGCGGTGAGGTCTTCATACAACAGCGGTTGGTGTGTCACAACGCCGATGCTGCGGCGGATAGCGGCGGCCTGCTGCTGGGCGTCGAGGCCATTGATGGCGAAAGCGCCGGACGTGGGGCGCATGACGGTGGAGAGGATTTTCAGGAGCGTGGTCTTGCCGGAGCCATTAGGCCCGAACATGACCACGCGCTCCCCCCGCGCCACCGCGAGATCGATGCCGCGCAAGGCGAGGTTGAGCCCGAAGGCCTTGCGCAGGCCCTTCACCTGAATGGCGACCGAGGCGGCAGCGCCTGACGGGGCTTCACGCGGTGCGGATGCTGTCACCATGGGCCTGACACCCTCACCCGCCGACACCTCCCCTTGTTGTCACCCATCATGCCCGATACTATAGCGCTTCCGCTCGCCGGGAGGCGCGGCGCAGGAGGAACACCAGCACCAACGCCCCCACGGCCAGACCGCCTCCAATGATGCCCCAGCGCAGGTAGTCCTGGGTCTGAGGGTACGCAAGGCCGTCCAGGCGCAACTCGATACGAGAATCAGGACGCACGTCGTGCGCCGTGAACCGCTGGTAGCGACGGCCCAAGAGCTCAGCCGTGCCGTCATCGACGATGCCGCGACCGGACACCTTCACGCCGCTTTCAGCTACAAGAAAGGTGATGGT
>JACPQI010000006.1 GCA_016190545.1 Chloroflexota bacterium | reverse complement strand
GGGCTGTAGGGGAGCATCTCGTATGCTCCCGCGGGCGCAGCATGCTGCGCCCCTACGGGGGCGAGAGGTCACAAACCTCAAGCGGAATCGGGGGTAGGCCCTCAGCGCCGCGTCTACTGGTCTCAAAAATCTCTTGACAGGGATTCTGAAAAGTGAGATATGCCTTTTATGGCGAATGAAGACCGAAAGGGCGGCGCCCGGGTTGATACGGGAAATTCCCGTCGCGCCCATGTCCTCAACCGTGGACCGGCTAGCGTTCGGAGCCCGGTTGATGGGCTTTGAGGCAACCGCGGCGGTTCTTGTGCCGATCCGCACAACACGCCGCGATAAGAGGCAGCCTCGATGCAATGCGTTGACATCTCAAGACTTTTGGCTGTCCGAAGATGCCATGCAGCGGCGTCTTCTACGGCCAGGAAAACGAATCTCCGCATCTTATGCGGATAAATCTAATTATTGTTAGAGAGCGACCCAAACTGTCCGCCCATGACAGAGGTACGACCTCCCGCGCGTAGGATTGATTCGCTCACACCCGATCAGAGGTGGGCGCTGGCAAGACGCCTTCTGTCAGATCCATATGGACAGGTGTGGTGCGCCTGGTGCCTCCGTGACATTGAGCCATCCGAGTTAGAGCTGCATCACCTCTTGGCGCCCAAGAAAGACATTCAGCAGGCCTTTGGCATCGAGCCATGGGTTGTGCCTGTACATCGCTACCCCGAGAGGTGTCACCGAAAGGATCTGCAGATCTACGCTTACGAGCTTGGCCGCGCGTTTCTGGACGCTAGTACTGACCCGCGTTTTGAACAGCTCTGCAAGGACGCGTTCGATGCGGGCTTCCTTCCTGCTCCTCTCTTCTTGCGGCGTAAGGCCTGGTCGAATACCGGAGACCCCGAGCAGCGCCCCACGCAGCTTGGTTTTGCGCTGAATGCAGCAGCGGGGTGCGGCTCAGGCTCCCAGTTGATCCGTGAAATGCGCGCAATGGATATGGCCGAGCTCCAAGGTGACAGCAATCGTCTCATCTACATCGCCTCCGCTGACGCCAACCTCTACGGCCCCAACTGGGCCAGACACGTGTGCAGGGAACTTCAGGCCGCAGTGCCTCGGGTGCTCACGAGGCTGAGCCAGGAGTATGCCAAGCTCATCCGTGTCCAGACCACCGTCAACCCATCGGTGCGAGGAGCGCGAGAAGCGGTTTCGTTGGCGAACGACTCTCATGATCCCACCTACCACCGACGCACGTCGCATTTGATCTTAGCCTCCTCGTACGAAGCCGAGAACAACTACGTTGCATCACGTGACATCGGCGAAGCCATGGCCCGAGAGATCACCGCGACGCCCGGATCACAATGGCACTCCGTCCAGGTGCGGACATTCTGGGCTAGGGCCGTGCTCCTAACGGAAGGCCCCAAGGTGCGTCCTGACGTCCTCCGATGGGCTCTTGGGGAACTTACCTTGGCCCAGTACACTGCCGCGTTCTTCGACTGGGTTGGCATACCCATGCCCGACTCGCGGGCTCACGGCCCCAGCGAGCGACTAGTTCCGATGCGACCCACTGACGTACTCCACTGGATCGGTTTTTCACTCAAACCTGCGAAGGGCGAGTTGCTAGAGATCCGCCGGGCAGCGATCTTCGGCGAGGACGCGTCGCAGGAGTTGTCCGATAACACACGCCCGCTGGGGGTTCAGGGCCAGTTGATAGGCACAATCCGAAAGGTCCTCCACTCACCGCCTGGCCCGGGGCGGCTCGACAACCTTTGTCGGCCGAAGGACCAGGCAATCGGTAGGTCGCTCTCTAACAAGCGCTTGCAGCTGCCGCGGGCGCACCCGGCATCGAAGAAGCCGCGGCGTCGGCGCACGCGCCCGCGCAGCTGAAGCACATCACGTTAGGTGTGCAGCCCTTATGGCACGCAAGGTTGATCTGGCCGCATTGAGAACCCGCTCCGCGGATTCGGTGAGCAAAGCGCAATCGCGCTACGACGATGCGGTCGCAGCGGATCTGGACTACCTACTGCTTCGCTGGATCGCCCAAATGACTGCTGTAGAGGTGCATGCAGTTTGGGAGCGGTATGTCGAGAACCGCCTCGTTGCTGCTCTAAATCACAATGCAGCGCACTTTTTGCACGAGAATGACATCAAGGGCGTCACGAGAGTCACGTCGGGGCTTGCGTTTTATGTCGTCCGCGGCGGTGGGCGCTTCTTCGATTTCCGATCGAGTTCTGAACTCATTGACAAAGCTGACCGAGTACTGGGCAAGCCCGACAACCCATTTCGCACCCTTTCAGCTCACGATCGCAGCTACATCGATGCATTGGCTGCAATCCGGAATTGTATTGTCCATCGTAGTGACGCGGCCGGCGCGGCGTACCGACGCGCATTGAAGTCAGTGTACTCCGTAAAGTCCGCTCCCGAACCAGATGAGTTCTTGCACGCTAAGGACTACCGACGCACCAGTCCAGCGCGATACCGAAGCCGCCTTCAAGGCCTCACGACCATTGTCTTACACGCAATTAACCATACCTAACCCCGCGTTCGAGAGCGACGCGAGTCGGCGCCGGGCGCCTCATGGCGCGCCTCAACGCGAACGTTAGCCGTCACGAATGAGCACTCGTTACGAACTCGAACCGCATCACCGGAATGTGCCGGATGATGAGTTCTTGGACGACCTGTTTAGCTAGCCTTTTTCCCTGCCGATTTCACGAACCCCTCGATGGTGTCAACGGGGCGCTTGCTCAAGTTTCGGCGCCCTGGGTGGGCACGCGGTGCGGGGAAATACGGGCGGGGACAGGGACCCGCCCCTACGGGCAGAGGAGGTTTTTAGGTTGTCGGAGCGGGGGCTAGGCGATCTTCAGCGCCCTGTCACAGCGGTTCACGGGCTCGGCGCCCTTTTCGGTGACGTAGAGCATGTCCTCGATGGACGGAGAGCCGATCCCCTCGACAAAAAGGCCCGGCTCGATGTTCACGAAGGTCCCCGACCGGTAGGCGCGTCTCTCTCCCGGATGCATGAAAGGGGGCTCGGAGTTCACGATCCCCGTCCCGTGGCCCAGCCCAGCCAGACGTGGTTGATGAACTTCTCGTAGCCGCTCTTCTTGGCGACCCCCAACGCGAGGTTGTACAACTCCTCCCCGGTCACGCCCGGCCGCGCCGATCCGGAGTCCGGGAGGGATGGAGAGGGGCGCCCCCGAGGGGCTGCGCCTTTCCGTCAGCTTGCGATCCCCAGTTGGGCGCGGGTCCTGGAGCAGAGGCCGATGGCGGCCCGCACGTACACCTCCGTCGCCCGCGCCATGTCCCGGACGCTCTGGTGCTCCCCCTCCAGCGGGTCGAACCCGCGTCCTCCCGTGCGCAGGCGCCCGCCCCCGCCGTAGTTCACCGTCGGGACGCCGTACCGGTTGAGGTGGACCGCGTCCGAGATGTAGGCCGAGCACTCGACCTGCGGGGCCTTTCCGAACGCCTCCCGGTGGGCCTTCTGAAGGGCCCGCAGGACGGGGTGGTCCGCCGGGAGGTCCGTCCCCGGGTTGGAGGAGTAGACCTCCATGTCCACCTCCAGGCCCGCGTCCCTGGACTGGAGCCTGCGGACCATCCCCCTCAGCTCGTAGTAGACCTCGATGGGCGACAGGTCCGGGGGCAGCCGGACGTCAATGCACAGCTTGCACTGCACCGGGACCCGGACGGCCCGCCAGCGCCAGCCTCCCTCGATGGCGCCGATGTTGACGGGGGGCTCCATCCCCCGGTAGGCGCGCCGCTTCCCGTAGGAGGGGATCCACTCCTTGAGGGCGGCGATGACCTTCTGCATCTGATCGATGGCGTTCACCGCCCGGTGCGCCCAGGCGGTGTGGGCCATGGTCCCGCGCGTGACGAACTGGACCCAGAGGGAACCCATGTTGCCCGGCACCACCGCGAAGGCCGTCGGCTCGCCGATGACGCAGAAGTCCGCCACCCCTCCGTGGGAGATGAGGTGCTTCGTCCCCGTCCCGTAGCCCGCGTAGGCCGCGCCCTGGAACTCGTCCACGGGGGCCTTCTCGATCTCCCCGACGACCGCCGCGAGGACGACGTCGCCCTTGAGGGTCACCCCGGCCTTGTGCAGGGCGTCGATGACGCCGAGGTAGCTCGCCAGGGCGTTTTTCATGTTGTTGATGCCCGCTCCGTAGATCCACGCCTCCCCGCCGGACCTGCGGAGGACCGGCTGGGTCTTGTAGCCGGGGCCGCGCAGCTCCTTCTCCCGCCCGGAGTAGGAGGTGTCCATGTGGCCGTTGAACATGAGGGTCGGGCCTTCGCCCGTCCCCTCCAGGCGGGCGAGGACGTTGCAGCGGTTCTCGGACACCTCCTGGACCCGCGTTTTGAGGCCGCGCCTTTGGCACTGCTCCGCGAAGTAGCGGCCCATCTCCCCCTCTTCGCCCGTGGGGCTCGCGATGGCGGTCATCTCCATCCCGAGCCGGGCCAGGGACTTCGGGTCGATGGCCTTGACGGCCTTGGCGACGCTCTCTTTCATGTCCTCCCTCCCGCCGATGCCCCCCGGTCTTGAGCGGTTACAGATTGCACAACCAATGGTCCGACGCGTCCCCCCGCCTCACCTCAGCGAGCCCAGGTGGGCCTGAAGGTCCAGCGGCCTCCACCACGGCTTCAGG
>JACPQI010000084.1 GCA_016190545.1 Chloroflexota bacterium | reverse complement strand
CGCCTCTCCTTTGACGTATGGGTGTGCTCTCGTGGGACAAGTTCACAGGCGCAGGGCGACTCGGTGAGCGCTGTGAATGGCGTCCACCGTTTCCTGCGGCGCGTAGCAGTCGCCGACAGCATAACACGCCAGGTCCGGAAAGCTCGCCTCAATCTCCGAGGCCAGGTCCGTGTTGGCGGCGGGTTTCTCCACCAGCACTATCATATCCACAGCGGGTACACGGACCTCCCAACCCTCGTGGTCCAGCACGGCGTCCGTGCGCTCGAAGCGCACGACCTTGCCGAAGGACACGATCCGAACACCCCGCTCCTTGTTCTTTTGGAGATAGAGGGCGCGAGTCGTGGGATCCTCATCGGCGGCGAAGGGCTGCCCCTCAGCCACCAGCGTGACCGAGGCACCGAGGATCGCCAATTTGTAGGCGAGCATCGGCCCTCGCCCCCGATGGTCCCGGTCCACCACCAGAGCGGTGCGGCCGGCCACGCCCTCGGTCATGCCGACGGCGTCGACGACGTTGTAGTGGGGCACATCGGGTGAAAAGACCATTGACGGAGGCTGGTAATCAGCGCCGGCGGCCAGGACCACGGCATCAAAGGGTGTGCGCTCCAGCGTCGCCAGAGAGAACTCTCGCCGCAGGTGCACCTGCACGCCCGCCTTGGTTACCTGCCGCTCCAGCCAGCGGACGATTTCCAAGAACTCCTCACGCCCGGGCAGGGAGCCGGCGTAGAGCAGCTTGCCGCCCAGTTGGGGCCAGCGCTCGAACAGATGGACCAGGTGTCCGCGCAACGCCAGCACACGCGCTGCTTCCAGCCCGGCCGGGCCGCCGCCCACCACGGCTACAGTCTTTCCTTCTGCGGCAGGGACCATGGCGTATTCGCGCTCCCGCCCTACGGCAGGATTGACGGTGCAGCCCAAAGCGGCGCCGACATGAATGCGGTTGTTGCACTCCATCATGCCCACACAGGGACGGATGTCATCGGCTTTCCCTGACTTCGCTTTGGCGGGCCACTCGGGGTCAGCGATGAGCGAGCGGGCCATAGCGATGAGGTCGGCCTGGCCCTGGGCGACGATGCGCTCCGCCTGCTCCGGCGTTTTGATGCGGTGGGATGTGGTAACCGGCACCTTGACCACTCGCTTCAGATTGACGGCGTACGGGACCAGCGGGTTGAGGGGTGTGCTCATGGGCGGGATCGTTGTGAGAGGCCCGGAGTGGCCGCCGGAGCTGGCGTGTATGTAGTCGGCGCCCTCCTGCTCCAGCTTGCGGGCGACGTGCTGGATATCCTCCAGGGTGAGCGCACCCGGAATAGGCTCCGAGGCCAACTTCACACCGACCACATGGCGTGGCAGCCGCTCCCGCACGCGCCGCACCACATCGAGGGGAAATCGCAGGCGGTTCTCCAGACTGCCGCCGTACTTGTCCGTTCGCTTGTTGACCAGAGATGCGATGAACTGCTCGAGAAGGTAGCCGTGGGCCATATGGAGTTCTACGCCATCGCACCCCGCTTCAACGACCACGGCGGCGGCGGCGACAAAGGCTTGGACCACTTCTGCAATGTCCGCCTCCGTCATGACGTGTGGTACATCGTGGTGGGCGGGGTGCTCGATGGCGGAAGGGGCCATGACAGCGCGTTGGTTGTAGAACACGCTGGAAGACTTCCGCCCAGCGTGGTTGAGTTGGACAAGCACGGGAACGTTCTGGGAGTGTACCGCTTCCGCCAGCCTGGCAAGGGATGGCTTGAGTGCCGGGTCCCACAGACGAATGTTCACACTGAGGTTGGCGGAGCTGGGATGGACGGAGGAGGTCTCGGTGACGATCATGCCCACGCCGCCTTTGGCCCGGGCGATGAGGTAGTCGATCTGCCGTTGGGAGACGGCACCGTCCACCGGCATATGGGTATGGTGGGCGCTCATCACCAGACGGTTGCGCAGCGTGATGGGGCCGACCTTGATAGGGGAAAAAAGCGCCGGGTAGGGAGGTGGCGTGCTCATATTACCTCTCGTCTGGAGCGTTTGTGATGTGCCCCCGCTGTCTTTGCGACACCACTCTACTACAGAACCGCCGCTAGCGGAAGAAGGCCCCCTCGATAGGCACCGGCGGGGCGTAGGTGACTTCGCCCTGGTGCTGTCGCATATCGGTGCCGTCGGGCGCGAGGCGGCGGTCACCCGGCTCCGCGGTACCGGCCCGCAACATGACGAGAGGCTCCTTGCCGGAGGAGTGGAAACGGTAATAGGCGCCGCGCGGCAGCAGGACGCCCTCATTACGCTTGAGGGTGATGGTTGTGCCGTCCATGCCGTACACGGTGGCCTCACCCATGAGCACCACAAAGGCGTGGTCGTCTGTGGTGTGGGTGTGGAAGAAGTTCTCGCCGCCTTCCGCGTAGCTCTTGATGACGACTTGCAGCTTGTCCGTTCGCGCCAGGAGCCGGTCCATGCGGCCCTGTTTCAACAGAGGCGCGGTCACCTGGAAAGGCTGGAGCGTCGGCGACGTCTTTGCTTTTGATGTCTGCATGATGTTTCCTCCTCAACAGTGCTGTATGCCGGGCGGGGGGCTTCAAAGAAGCCCCCGATTCTTCAGGAAGCGCCTTATTTCTTTACGCCATACATCCGCAGGCCGTTGTCGCGCAACGCCTTCCGCTTTGCTTCAGGAGAGAGGTCATTACGGTCTGCGAGCGCAGCAGCGGAGCCGGGGAAGATGGCATCGAAGTGAGGGAAGTCGCTGGAGAAGATCAGAGTATCCTCCAGACCAGAGTCCACCATCTGAGGCATGAGGTGGTCGTCAGGCTCCACGCCCAGGAAGCATTGGCGCTTGAAGGTCGCGCTCGGCTCCTCCGTGATCTCCGGATAGAATCGGTGCAATTTTTCATAGTGTTCGTCCATGCGGTTGAGCCAGAACGGGGCCCATCCAGCGCCGCTCTCCATGAACCCCACTCTCAGCT
>JACPQI010000009.1 GCA_016190545.1 Chloroflexota bacterium | reverse complement strand
GTCCTCGGCGCGGGTCTGGAGGGAGGCGAGGTCGGAGCCGGCGTTGGGCTCGCTGAAGCCCTGACACCAGATGGTCTCGGCGCGGGCGATGCCGCCCAGATGCTGCTTTTTCTGCTCCTCCGTCCCGTAGTGGATGATGGCAGGTCCCACCTGGTAGGCCTGAGGGTCGATGCCGGGGCAGCGGCCATAGCCCATCTCTTCCTTGAGAATGGCCTGGCGGACATGGGACGCTCCCAGCCCTCCATACTCCTTGGGCCAGGCGATGGCGATCCATTTGCGGGCGGCGAGCTTCTTGCGCAGCTTCTTGACCTCTTCCAGCAGGTCAGGGTCAAAGCCGTCCTCCACACCGCGCCGATGGAGGTCATCGGACCAGTTCTGGGCAATGAAGTCACGGACTTCTGCGCGAAAGGCCTCATCTTCAGGAGAAAAACGAAAGTCCATCAGCGCACCTCACCATCATGTACCGGGGGCATTGTACCCAGCGGCGGGAGCAGGCGCAACAGGTCGAGATGCTGCGGCCATGGATTGCATGGGGTGGTGGTGTGGTCTGCTGCTATTCGCAGACTTCTTCCGCTAGCCAGCGTAAGAAGCGCTCGACCCCGTTCACTCCTTCGACGGTATAGTCGGCCTGGGCGATGAGTCCAGGAGGAGCCTCAGCAGTTGCCACGGCGATGAGCAGCGCCGTCACCCGTGCGCCTTCGGCAGCCGTCCGCAGTCCTCGGTAAGCGTCCAGGTCAGTGCTGTCGTCACCGATGTAGACGACGGAGCGGAGGCGCCGCTGGCGGCACAGTGCTTCAATAGCGGTACCTTTGTCCAGCGGGAGAGGGGGCCGCAACTCGATGTGCAACCGCGCCTCCTTCGCCTGGAGCCTCCCTGCCACAGCATCAGCGGCGATGGCGCGGAAGACAGCGTCGCGAGCGGCGGCCTGGTCGGCGCAGCGGCGGTAGTGGATGTTGGCGCTCAGGCCCTTGTCCTCGAATGTCAGACAGGGGTCGGGCAGTACGAGTTGGAGTCGTGCCAGCGCCTCGCGGATGAGGGGCGGGTATGGTTCTGTGCCCTCCGCTGGGATGACGCGGCCCTCCTCCAGCCGCTCCAGGCCGTGGCCGCCGATGTAGAGCAGGTCTGGAATGCCGACCATCTCTCGGGCCAGCAGTGCAGGCCGCCCGGTGACCACGCCCACCAGGTCAAAAAGTGGCCGTAACGACGCGAGGGCCGCACGACACCCCGACGTTACCTTGACATCGTATGGCGTCGGCGCCATTGGAGCCAGGGTGCCGTCCAGGTCCGTGAGCAAGGCGCGGGGGCGCGGGTGGAGGGCGCTCCGCACCGCTTCCAGGTGTGAGAACACGTCGGCTGGCATGGACTGTCAGAAGCTTAGCGCAAGATGTGCTGAAAGACTGTTCATGCCGACGGCAGGCTGCGTGTGACTGAGGCTCCCGTCAGGGCCACGACGTATGGGACGTCTAGGCTTCCCGCTTCCAGACTTCGACGGTGGCGCTTTCCAGGTAGGTCTGGAACTCCTTGAACCACTTTTGGGCGAAGGCGGCGTCCGCTGACCGCTGGCCTACACCGTTGAACTTCTTCTCCAGGTCGCCCAGGTCTTTTGCGTCGAACTCCCACACCACGGTATCCGTAGGGCCTGAGAGATAGTCCGTGTAGACCCGGGCACCCTTCAGTCCCGCCTTGGCATAGCGTTCGTCGAACGCCTTGATCATGCGTACCACATCCGTCGACTTGCCGACCTTGGCCTTGAAGATTCGCCGCTGTGTGACCATACCGTCCTCCTCACGCTCGCGGTAGCCGCAAGCGTAACCCAGCATTATACTCGGTTACGCAAGAGGCGGCGTCTACTCCCGAAGGGTAGAGGGAGTCTGGCTTCTTACGAGCCGCTTACCCGGAAAATGATGGGTGAGGAGGCAAAGAAATCAAGAACGGACGTGACGGTACCGGTGCCATGGGTAACAGTCAACGTCCCAGGCTGCCGGTAGTCCGCGTCGGTAAAGACTAAGGGGAGCAAGGCGTTGCCTGCGGCGTCTGTCGTCGCTTGCGCCACCTGCGCTCCGCGAGTAGCACGGACTTGCGCGCCGACGATCGGCCGGTCTTGGGCATCCAGCACACGCACCGCGAACTCGCGGGTCACGCGCGAGGTGAACCAGACTAATGCTTGGGCGAGATTTTCGGTAACGGTCACTGTGCCGCGTATCGTGAACGCGTTCTCCTCTATGACCTCAGCGGCGCAACACCAGGTGGCGTTGACAAATTCCAATGTGCCGGTGAACCCGCGTGGGTCGAACTCCAGCATGCGTGAATTCACCAATCGAATGATCGAATTCCCGTAAACGAACGTCCAGAAGCCGTCGCTATCTGTGATGGTGAGTTGCCCATCCGTGATGAAAAAGCCCCACTGGGCAAAGACGCTGGAGTTGGTCATCCGAATGTTGCGGTAGGAAAAGTTCACCGGTTTGTTAAGTTGCAGACCTGAAAAGCTCAGCGTCTCTCCAACGATGTCGGTCACCACTAATTTGTTGAGTTGCGAATCGCTCACCGCGACTCGACTGCTCGCATTGGCGAAGATTGCCCAACCGCGCTCCATGCCACCCACCAAAATGGAAGGCAGAATCGTCGTATTCGTCAACTGCACGGTAAACGACGCACCGTCCGAAGGGCCAAGCGACCACCGAGGATAAAGGCCGGGCTTGAGGCCGCTCAGCGTGACATTGGCGTCAGCCCCAAACAAGAGCGCCAGCGAGCCGATAGTCGAATCAGCAATAGTGATAATGGCATTCCCGCCCGCCTGCACGATACCGAATGTGCCCTCGCGTTCGTTGATGCCAGCGACGCCTGAGTGAATCGTGGAGCCACTGATGGTGACGCGAGACTGTGCAGTCGCGTCAAGCACATTGATGAATGAACTATTCGTCAAAGTTACCGTTGAGCGGTCCGCTGCTGTCATATAGAGGTTGCTTGGGTCGGACCCCGATAGCAACGCGCTGTCGGTTGCCTCCAAAGCGGCGTTGTCCGAAAGCGCCACTTCGGCACGCGGGCGGTCTTTCGGACGGACCTCAAGAACTGCATTACGCAGCACTAACTTGGAGCGGTCGCGCAGCGTGATGTTTCCCTGTTGCACCACGTCCTTATCGGTGATGGTGAGCACTTGATCGCCGCTGAGCGTGATGTCGCCAATCCGCTCTTCCACCGTCCAAGAGGTCGCGTTCTGAGGCGCCACGGCGTTCTCCAGAACCTCGACCGACGCGACAAGCACCTGCGATCCATCAAGCGCCTCAAGCCCAATGCGCCCTGCTTGCGGCGCGCGGGGATCGATGTACTCTATCACGAGTAGATTGTCCACGTATACTTTTACTGTGTTGCCTACCACTGAGACCGTCACGGTTTGAAACGCCCCCGGACGAACGCGGCGGAATTGCACCCGTTTCAAATCTTCGTTTGAGAAATTCCCCGGCGCACCGCTCGGCAGCGACCGCGCGAGATAGATTTCGCTTCCAGGCACAACGCCAACGTAAAAACGGCCACCATCGCCAAGGCGGACATTGAGGTGCAATCCGCCGCTGGTGATATTGAGCCGCACACGAAGCGTGTAATCTCGCCACGTTGCGTTGCCTGCACGTGCCCATGAATGCGTGTTGCTTTCTGCACCAGACGGTGTGATTGCCCAACCCGGTTCCAGTTCCCAGCCTTGACTCTGGCTTTGGATGAAGTCCGTGCTGAGGAGGATGCCCGGTCCCAGCGGAGGTTTCATTGGAGACGAGGGCGAAGTCGGCGTTGGGAGCGGTCTGGGCGTGGGGGATGGAGTTGGTGAGGGAATAGGCGTGACCGTGGCTAACGATGTCGGAGTGGGTGAAGGGCTTGGCGCAGGCGAGGGAGAAGGCAATGGGGTGGGTCTTGGTGTCGGGGATGGAGTTGGCGGGGGGATAGGCGTGGCTGTGGCAAGCGATGTTGGAGTGGGTGATGGGTGTGGCAGAGAAGTAGGGCTAAGAGCCGGAGTCGGTTGCGCTGTATTATTGCAAGCCGAAAGGAGAAAAACGGAAATGATGATGCCTGCCCATAGTCCATGCCAGACGCTTGGTCTTGACATTTATTTGCTTCGCATTGCCGTGTTACTGTTCTCTGAATTAGTCAGTAAACCTTGAGTGCTTCGGCCTTTCGACAAGCTCAGAGCTTGCCCTGAGTCCCTCGAAGGGGCGAACGGAATAAAAACATGTTCGTGGTGAGCCGAGCCGCAGCGAGCCCTCAAGCGGAAGCGAAGGGCCTGTCGAACCACGCGCCTCCACCAGAGGCGGTTGCAACCATTCTTATGTTTTCCCTAGCCCCTCTTTATGTCGTTTGCGGTTTGCAATCGCACGGCTGCGGGCACGACCTCCACGACGCCTGTGTAGGAGCCTTCATTGTCGTCGTGCTTGCTGTCCTTGATGCCCACGTAGACCTGCTCACGCTCTCGGGCCTCCACCCAGCCGTTCCTGATGTCGGCGTAGCGGAGCTGGCGCGGGCCTACGATGAGGAGCAGAGCGCCTTCTTTCTCTGAGGTCCAGGGAGCCCGTGCCCGGGATGTATCCGAGCGCTCCCAGGGACGCGGGGCGCGGTGGAAGACCTCGCCGCGCGCAAAGAGAACTCGGACCCGGTCGCCAGCGTTCGCCTCCGCCACCCACTTCTTCGGCTGCCTGCCCAGGATACCGAACTCGATGCGCCGCACCCCCTTGGGTGGCTCCAACAGGCGGGGGTTGCCGTGCTCGTCGAACAGCGCCTGGAACCAGTCTGGGGCGATGGCGCCGCTCTCTCCCCCGCCAGAAGGCCCGCCGGAAGGGGTTGATTCAATCCTGGCGCCGCACTGGTTGCAGAAGCGGGCGCCAGCCGGGTTTTCGAGTTCACACGTTGGGCAACGCATCATCCGCCCCACAGCTATGAGAGTAAGAAGATGATTAATAACGGAGCGCTCACTCCTGACCAGTTTCAGGAAGGTGTGTCGCTCCTTCACTACACCCAGCGCAGCGCAAGCGCTTTACTTCTCTTCTACTTCAATACGTTGGATGCGCACATCGCTGGTGGGCACAGAGCGTTCGCCGCCCGGGCCCGCCGTTACCGGCGTTTTCGCGGTTTTATCGAGCGCGTCAAAGCCCTCGGTGAGCAGGCCGAAGATGGTGTAGGCCTTGGGTAGCTGGGAGTCCGCGTGGACGATGAAGAATTGGCTGCCGTTGGTGTTGGGGCCGGCGTTGGCCATAGCCAGGGTGCCGCGCACATAATCGCGGGTGACGCGCTCGTCGCGGAACTGGTAGCCGGGGCCGCCGGTGCCGGTGCCGGTGGGATCGCCTGATTGCACCATGAAGCCCTCGATGATCCGATGGAACTTGACGTTGTCATAGAAGCCTTCGCGGGCGAGGAAGATGAAGTTGTTGACGGCCAGAGGCGCGTCGCTCACCAGTAGGTTGAAGGTCATGACGCCTTCCGTGGTGAACACCTTAGCTGTGTACGTCTTATTGCGGTCAACGCTCAAGGGCGGATAGCTGGCGTACTGCTTAATGGTCTGTCCTCCTACAACGGTTATGGTCGCGACGGGCTTGGCGCCTGTGGCGGTGGGTTGTGCTGCTACTGTCGGTGTCGCCTGTGCACCGCCACCACAGGCGCTCGCCACGAGACCGACGGCGGCCAGGGACGTGGCTATAATGACGGCAGGCTTCCAGGGCTTGCGCATGGACATGGCAAACTGCTGCTCCTTCTAGAGGCTAGGGCTAGTATACACGGCGAAGCGTGGCGCGCTCGACGCGGTAGAAAACGAGAAGCGGCGACAGGGCCGGCGTACCCGCAGTCCAGCGTGCTACGGGTTGCCCGGCGGCAAATTCGGGATCGTCCCACGCACCAGGTAGAGATGCTCATAGAAGCCCTCGCCGACTCTCTGGGCGAGGGCGTGGAGCTGGGAGCGCAGCGCTATCGTGTGGTCCATCTGGCCCACGGCGTTGGCGGCCTCCTGACTCGTCCACAGGCTGACCCGGCCCACGCGTTCCGGGACTTCCGGCGATTCGTAGTTGAAGCCCAGGATGAACCCGCTCTGCTTGCTGCCCCAGGCCTGCAGGTCATCGAGGACCCGCAGCGCCTCTTTCCGATTGGCCGGCGGCACGTTCAGCGCCGTAATCCTTGCCACCACTGTGCTCATGCTCCCTCTCCTTTCGCTGCAACCGTACTGAGACCTCATTCTACCGCCAACGCACGGATGCGCAACTGGCCGCCGTCCCGCTCCAGATACCCGGCCTTCTCCTCCAGTCCATGGTCGAACACCAGAAGCCATCGCTCCCGCTCGGCCTGGGCCAAGAGTTCCCGTTTGCGCTCGAGCACCTCCATCGGATACAGGTCAAAGCTCGCAATCCAGGCCAGCGGCAGGTGCTGGGCCGTTGGCATGACATCGAACAGGCAAGCGGCCCGCTGCCCGTTAGATTCCACCATCACCATCTGGTGGCCTTTGGTGTGGCCGCCCGTCCGCTTGAGATAGACGCCGGGCGCAAGCCGCTCATCGCCGCTCACCAACTCCAGCCGTCTGCGGTCCATGAGCGGCTCGAAGTCCTCCGGCATGTAGGCTGCCCGGTTGCGCTCGTTGGCGTGAGTCGCTTCCTCCCAGTCGGCTGCCTGGGCGATGTACCGAGCCTTGGGAAACGTAAGGCTCAGAGCCCCGTCGGCCTGCCGGTAGGTGGTGCCTCCCGCATGGTCCCAGTGAAGGTGGCTCAGCACCACGATATCGATGTCCTCCCGATGAAGGCCATGTAGTCGCAGATTGCGGAGGAGCTTGCCGGTCTGCAAACCGAAATTGACGCGGCGCTTCTGGTCATGCTTGGTGCCAAGACCGGTGTCTACCAGAATAGTGAGTCCGGACGTCTGAAGAAGCAAGCAGTTAACGCCCACCTTTATCCGGTTCTTGCGGTCGATGGCGACGCGGCGGGACCACATCACCTTGGGGATAAGACCGAACCAAGCGCCGGCGTCGAACTTCATAGCGCCGTCGGTGACGCTGTGGAACCTGATATCGCCGACCTTCACAGGCCTCCAAGCTAGCTGAGGGCGGGGCTTCCCTCTGCCATGCGAGGGTCAAGGGCGTCGCGGAGCCCGTCTCCCAGGAAGGTGAATGCCATCATCATTATAGCGATAGCCAAAGCTGGGAAGATGACGAGATGCGGCGAGGCGAAGATGGCCTGCTGGCCGTCCCGCACCATGGCGCCCCAGCTCGCGGTGCCGGGCGACACGCCTATGCCCAGGAAGCTGAGGGCCGCTTCCTGAAAGACAGCGCGCGGCACTCCGAACGTGGCAAGCACGATGACCGGGCCGGCGGCGCTCGGCAACATGTGGTGAAGCGCGATCCGGACAGGGCCCGCCCCGACCGCTCGCGCGGACAGCACAAACTCCTGCTGCTTCAGCACCAGCGCCTGGGCACGCACCAGCCTCGCGGTGGTCGCCCAGTTCACCAGGCCCATCGCCACGAACAGCATGAGCAGGTTGCCGCCGAAGACAGCCCGCAGCAGGATAATGAGAAGCAGGTCCGGAAAGGCATAGACCAGGTCCACCGCACGCATGAGGACGCTGTCAGTCCGGCCACCTCCCAGACCGGCGGCAAGGCCCACGGCAACGCCGATGGCGAGTACAATCGCCTGGGCCGCAAAGCCCACGACGAGCGACGTCCGCGCCCCGTAGAGCAGCCGGCTGAGGACATCGCGCCCCAACTGGTCGGTGCCAAACCAGTGGCCGCCGCTGGGGCCTTGCAGTACCACGCTGTAGTCTTGGGCAGCCGGGTTGTAAGGGGCGAGGAGCGGCGCGAAGAGAGCGGCAACCGCCAACGCGAGGATGACAAGGAGTCCTATCGCTGCCAGCCGATGGCTGAGCAAACGCCCTGCGACGCCAGCAAGCGCAGAATCACGCCAGGTGCGGGTATCCAGGTACACTGCCGTAGTCACGATTGCACCCGCACGCGGGGATCGAAGACGCCGTACAGCACATCGACCAGCAGGTTCAGCAGAGCGACGATAGCAGCGTAGAACAGCACCATCCCCATGACCAAGCTGTAGTCGCGCTGGAGTACTCCCTGGACGAAGAGCCGCCCCGTCCCCGGTATCGAGAAGACGGTCTCAATGATGAAGGAGCCGGTTACCAGAAAGGCCAGCTCAGGGCCGAGGACTGTCAGCACGGGGATGAAGGCGTTGCGCAGCACGTGGCGTCGATAGATGACTCCTTGAGCAAGCCCTTTGGCCTGCGCCGTGCGCACATAGTCCTGGCGCAGCGCATCCAGCATGCTGGCCCGCACAACCCGAGCGGTGTAGGCCGCTGGCAGCGCGGCCAGCGCCACGGCAGGCAATACGAGATGTCTTACGGAGCCCCATCCGCCGCTGGGCAGCCAGCCCAGTTCCACGGCAAAGAGAACCATAAGGAAAATCGCCAGGACAAAGCTCGGCACACTGGAAAAGATGGTGGCGAGAAGAACGGAGATGTAGTCGATGGCGGAATTGCGGCGCACGGCGGCGAGCACGCCGAGAGGCACGCCAACCAGCAGGGACAGCGCAAAGGCCGTCAGGCCTAACGTGACAGTCCGCGGGAGGCCGTCCGCGATTATCTCGCGGACATCCCTGTCTTGGTTGATGTAGGATGGCCCGAGCTCGCCGTGTACGGCGTTCCAGAGGTACCTGCCGTACTGTTCCCACCAGGGTTTGTCCAGCCCGTAGCGCCGGTTGAGGTTTTCCACCGCTTCCGGCTCCAGCGGCTTCTCCTGGTCCCACGGCCCTCCGGGAACAGCGTGCATCAGGCCGAAGGTGAGGAGGGAAAGGCCCAGCAGCAGCGGCGCAAGCCAGAGGAGACGCCGGGCGCAGTAGACGAGCATGCCCCAGCTTACCACGGGACACAGCGGCCCGCCCCCCCTCGACCCATCGCTTATCCGTTATCGGGACAGCTGGACTTGATCGAAGAAGAATTCCCCAGGGAACGCAGCGTCCATCGCTGTCCATCCCACATTCTTTACGTGGAGCTTGATCAGCCAGAACTGTTCCAGGAAGAACAAAGGAATGGAAGGCGAGTTGGACACCACGCGCTCTTGCGCCTTGCCCAGGAGGTCCAGCCGCTTCTTCTGGTCCAGCTCCTTGCGTGCTTCCGCAACCAGCCGGTCCAACTCCGAGTCTTTATAGTGGGACCAGTTGGTACGGGATGTGGATGAGAACATGCTGAAGAGGAAGTTCTCCGGGTCCGGGTAGTCCGCGCCGAAACTCAACACCGTTGCCTGATAATTACCCTGGGTCACTGCGCCCTGGAAAGCCCGTGGCTCCATCCCATCCAACTGTACCTCGATACCAAGGTTTTGGCGCAATTGGGCTTGGATAAATTCAGCGAGGGTGATGTTGGCCCCTGCGGCGGGATAGGTGAAAACGATGGGCGGAAGACCCTGCCCGTTTGGATAGCCGGCTTCTGCAAGGAAGCGGCGGGCTTTGGCGGGATCGAAGCGGTACTCTTTGCCGAGGTCGGCGTCGTTCCCAGGCATGCCCGGCGGCACCCAGCTTGTGGCTGGCTTTCCTATGCCCCGGCGGATCTGCTGGATGAAGGTCTCGCGGTCGATCGCCGTGGCGATGGCCTGGCGCACCTTGGCGTTGTCCAAGGGCGCCTTCTCATTATTGAGGGCCATGTAAAAGACCACCAGGCGGTCGGCGCGAAGCTGCTCGCGGCTCAACTGGGAGTCGTCCGCAACCGCCTTTTCAGAGCCTGAGGGTACGGCCACCATGTCGAGTTCGCCGCTCTTGTAGGCCGCAAGGGCGGCCTGGCCGTCGCCGATCATTCGCATTTCGATAGTGTCCAGTTTGGCCTCGGAACCCCAATATTTCTCGTTTCGCGCTAGTGTGATGTGGTCCTGGTGCTCCCACTCCTTCAGGATGAAGGGGCCGTTGCCGACCTGGTTCCCGGGTTCCGTCCAGCGGTCGCCATACCGCTCCACAATGTCCTGACGGACCGGGTACGTGGGCCACAGGGCCATGAGGTGCAGGAACGTAGGCTGAGGCTGCTCAAGCGTGATACGCAGGGTAAGGTCGTTTACCGCTTCCACCGCTACCGCTTCTCTCAGCCGGGCCTGCGTGGCCTGGTCCTGCTTCCCCGAAGCATTGTAGTCGCGACCGCCCTTGATGGAATGATAGAGCGGGCCGTAGGGCCCCGCCGTGCTCGGGTCCAGCAGGCGCTTGATGCTGTAGGCAAAATCGCGCGCCGTCACTGGCTGGCCGTCGGACCAGGTGACGTCTGACCGAAGTCGAAACGTGTACACAAGGCCGTCTTTCGAGATACCGCCACTTGACTCGGAAGGTACCTCACGGGCGACGGCTGGGCGTAGCTGAAGGTCCCGGTCGAAACTAAGGAGCCCCCGATACAGTTGCCTGATGACGCCTAGCTCCACGGCGAAGTTGGCCCGGTTGGGGTCAAGGCTCCGTGGCTCGCTACCCAAGTTGATGCGAAGGGTCTTCTCCCCGGCTTCACCTGTGCAGGCGGAAATCGCCAGCGCGAGGACCGCCAAGAGGGCAACCAACGGGAGAGCCAGGCCCAGACGGCGCATGCCTATTCCTCCTCAGCAATCATACGGAGCCTTGGCGCGCACATACCCCTTGCCTGCGGCGCCAACCAGGAGGTGATCGGAGAGAGCCCCTCAACTATTGTGGCGGTTTCGTGCCGATTGTCAAGGAGCGCAAGTACAGGAATATGCCCACTTGGAACATGCTCATGCCTGCCGCTACACCTGATGCTCCGTGGTGCCACCGCGCGCTGGATAGAGTCGGGTTTCGGGTGGATGGATGAGGCCGGCGGACACCATGAGCTTGATAGTGTCATCCATCGTCAGGTTGGTTTCCAGGACCTGGTCGTCAGGGACCAGGGAAAACACACCGGTCTGGATAGTAGTAGGCGTAGGAATATACACATTCTGAAGACGCACATCGCTGTTCACCACCGTCTCGCCGGTGGCAAAAGCTAAGGCGTAGGTTCCGGGCCAGGGATACTCGATAGCGACAACCCGCTGGAAACGCTCCAACTTGGGCGCAGACCCGGCGAACTCAATGATCTTCTCCAGCAAAATGAAGAGGGGCCTGAGCAGAGGAATAGGGAAAAAGAAGGGTCTGAGCAGGGCCAGCCCCTTTCTCGTAGCTACTTGGGTAAACAGAACGCCTGATACGTAGATCACAAGCAGGAGCAGTCCGACTCCCAGACCCGGGAAGGTGGTATCAAAGAAGAACCGTTCAATCGGTTTGAGAAGGTCATCGAACCATAGGAACAGAAAGCGCAGGATCAGAAAGGTCACGACCGCCGGAGCCAAGATCAGGGCGCCGGCAAGGATAGTGGCGCTCAGGTGCCGGAGCGCACGGCGTACATATGGCCGGCTCTTTGGCTCCCCAGCAGTGTGAAACACAGGCATAACGGTTTGGGGGAGGAACTCAGGCCACCGGCCTTACCAACACTTTTTCCGCTGCTTGGAACGCCATGGAGGTCAGCTTGTCTTGCGAGGCGATGGTCACGGTCCCCGCAGAGGGGGAAACCTCTACCATGTGCAGCAAAGCGCCAGGTAGGATGCCGTGCTGCGCAAAATAGGTCATGAGGCCACGGTCTATCTCCGCCTGCTCCGTGATGCGCTCCACCGTCACGGTGCGCCCAGCCGGGACCCGAGACAAAGGCGTGCCCCGGCGCGTTGAGTCTGAGGCGAGGCCGGGGATGGGGCTGCCGTGAGGACAGGTCTGAGGCGAGTGCAACAGCACTTTAAGGCGCTCCTCAATACGTGGCGAGATGACGTGTTCGAAACGATGGGCCTCTTCGTGAATATCCACCCAGTCCAGGCCCAGCAGATCGCGCAGCATGCGCTCGGCGAGACGGTGCCGGCGGACGACGGCTTCGGCCAGGGACTTGCCTTTGGAAGTGAGATGCACCTCCTTTTTAGGCGTTACGCGGATGTACCCTTCCCTCGCCATGCGGCGCAGCGCAGCCGTGACCGTGGGCGGAGAGACCTTGAACGCCCTGGCGAGGCGGACGCCAAACACCGCCTCACCTTCGGCATTCAGCGAGTAGATCGTCTGGAGGTAGTCCTCGATAACAGGCGTGGCCCGCTTGGCCGGACTGCTGACCATGTCTCCTCTCCGCCTACCGCACCTAATGGTACGGCCACAACGATGTCATTCTACCATGACAGCAGCGTTTTTCAGCCTTGGGAGGCTAACCGCCGAGTTGTTGCTCCAGGTCTTCCGGAGTTGCGACCGGAGCCCGGCAGGCATAGCCTTCACACACGTAGGCGGTGGGTTGGCCGTTGAGCAGACCGCGCTCTCGCAGGAGCGGGTAGTCGTGTGCCCCAGCGGAGCCCGGAGCAACGCCCGTGAGGACGCGATTGGGCAGGTAGCGCCGCGCCACCACTGAGCGCAGACGGCGAGTTGCGTCCAGCCGGATATCGCCGATGACCGCTACCTCTCGCGGGGAGGAGAGATAGAAATCGAGCGCCGAAAGCCAGTGCCCGAGACTTGTGGGGTAGCGCGCCATCGCCTCCCGAACCCCACGCAGGGAAGCTGCCGCCGGCCGCGCCAGGGACTCATCGCCTGTCAGAATTGCCAGGCGCAGTAGCGCGCCCGCCGCTACGGAGCCGCCGCATGGTACGGCGTTGTCAAGAAAGCTGCGTGGCCGCACAATGAGGGACTCGTGGTCAGTCCCTGTATCGTAGAAGACCTCCTGCCGCTGGTCCCAGAACAACTCCAGCATGTGCTTGGCAAGCGTACGGGCCTCGGTGAGCCAGCGCAAGTCGAAGGTAGCCTCATGCAGGTTGATGAGGCCGTCGATGAGGCAAGCATAGTCCTCCAGAAAGCCTCTGCCCTTGGCCTGACCAGCGCGGTAGGAGCGCAACAGCCGACCGTCTCGCAACAGTGTACCCAGCAAGAAGGAGGCGCAAGTCACCGCCGCCCTCTGGTATTCATCGCGGTCAAGAACGCAGGCCGCCTCCGCAAAGCTGCCCAGCATGAGGCCGTTCCACGCCGTCAATACCTTGTCGTCCAATCCAGGCCGCACTCGACGGCTCCGGGCGGCGAGGAGCTTGGCTTTCGCCTGGGCCATCCGCTCCTCCAGGGCGGGGATGGGAAGGCCAGCTTCCCTGGCGACGTCCTCAGCGGGCCGTGGCCGGTAGAGGATGTTCGCCCCCTCGAAGTTGCCCTCTTCCGTCACTCCAAAATAGCTACAGGCCAGCCTACCGTCCTCTTCACCCAAGACCGCCATGATCTCCTGCGGCGTCCAGACGAAGAATTTGCCTTCTTCGCCTTCGCTGTCGGCGTCCTGGGCCGAGTGGAAGCCGCCCTCCGGCCCGGTGACCTCACGCATGGCGTAGCCGAGGGTCTCTTCCGTGACGCGCCGGTAGAGAGGGTTGCCGGTGGTCTGG
>JACPQI010000079.1 GCA_016190545.1 Chloroflexota bacterium | reverse complement strand
GTTCCTCATGGCGCTTGGTATGACCCTGATGAGAAGGGAATAGACAGGGGAGGATGCGCCAACATCCTCACCGCCGACGTATATTCGCCGGGCGGGGCTTTCACCTACAACACTGCTCTGGTTGAAGTTCAAAAGGCGTAGGGTCTCTCGCATAGGCAAAAACCAAGAGGAGCCTCCTCATGAGGTCTCTTTGTCTCAAGACTCACCGGCCTTGTAATGCCTACGTGTCCTGTCCACCGAGCTTGGGATAAACCATTTGCAGAATCCCGTCCAGGTCAGGCAACTGGAATGTCTCTGTTCGAGAGAACACCAAGTCGCCATTTATCCTGACCTCAAAGCTCCCGTCCGGTCCGGACTTCAACGCGATGCCACCCAGGCTTTCGCCCAGGATGGTGATAAGCTCCTGCGCCATCCAGGCGGCCCGAGGGTAAGAGCCTCAGCCCAGCCCAAACTCAATCTCTATCCAGACCTTCGCGTCAGGCATCGGTCACACTGTAGCACACAATCTCTTCCTACAAGCTTCATCACCGGCTGATCTCTTACCGCCCATAAATGGCCGTTGAAGGGAAGAAGCTGGCCCAGGAGAACCAGAAGTGGACCACGTTGATGATCTTGGTGAGCTGCCTGCCCGCCAACGGCCCCTGGACACCCTGGCCCCAGAAATTCCACTCCGTCCCTGTCTCCCGGTCGCGCACCACGCCGTCCTGAAAAACGAAGGTGAGGACGTGGCCATCCACCACGCGGTCGTAGACCGCTGCGGCGCCTGTGTCCCGCGATTTGTTGATGACGGCATCGTCCAAAGCGGAGAGGACTCCCGGCTTCCATAGCACCGCAAGATTACGACCGTCAATCTGGTCGTTCACCACTCGCTCAGCCTCCAATGTCGTGAAGGGGTATGCCTTGACAGCTTCGCCGATACGCACCCCCACCACCCGCTCCATCGCCGGCAGCCTGGAATCAATGTCGTCAAAGAACAGGAAGGGCTGACTGCTGTCATAGTCCTCGTACGGATTAGCGCCATAGTTCCTGCGGAATCCGGTGTCAGAGGACAGGACCTTGCCGTCAGGGTAACGCTCTTGGAAATCTTGAAGGGAGACCACATCGGTAGGGAGAAAAGCGAGCTTAGCCCCGGTGGAACTGCCGACAATGGCTTCCCCTGTACCCTGCTGCCACCAGGACTCCGTCGCGTCGTCCCACATCACCAGGTCGCTGCGGCGCAAGAGGCCGGTGGTGCCGAAGCGCAGCGCCCGGCCCTCCACCGTCCGGTCAAGGGTGATGCTGGTGTTGCAAAGAGGACAGAAGGTGACGGCCACCGGCTTCCCGCCCACCACATCATTCACGATCTCGTGCCAGATAAGAATGCTGAGCGGGTAGGCCCGGGCGTCCCCATTCCAGACGAATGCGGCAACCGGCTCCTGAGGCTTCACGCTCTCCGCTGCCTGGGCCACGCTGATGAACGTAGGAGTGTCGATGGGGGGGATGCCATCGCGCGGCGGGCCGCCGCTGATGATCTCGTCGTAGGGCACCGAGTGGAGGGAGAAATCGGTCCGCCACTCCGGCGCGCCGAAAAAGGAGCGGAATCGCTCCCGAGCGAGGGCCGCGCCATCAGTGTCGGCAGGGGCTGTGGGCGTAGGACCCGTAGCTGGCAGTGGCGTTGCCGGTGGCGATGCCATCGGCGGGACCACGGTTGGTGTGGAGAGCGCAGGCGATGTCGCCTTGCTGGACGACGAGCCGCCACAGGCAGCCGCCACCATAATGAAACCAAGGGCCACGATAAACAGCGGCGGAGAATCTCCCCTACGCATGGCCATCCTCCCCAGATACCCTTAAATTCCGCGCGATCATAGTGGGATGCACGGAACCAGCGAGAGGGTTCGGGGGCGCGAGGCGGCAGCCGGGCTAGAACGGACGGGGTAAAGCGAACGCCATGACCAAGGCCTTACCCGCCTGCTCGAAGGGGTACCTGGCGGCCTGCACAAAGCCCCAGACGGAGCGCGGCCAGTAGGAGACCCAGGCCTTGCCGATAACATTGGCTTCCGGCACCGTTCCCCAATCGCGGGAGTCGTTGCTGGCTTGACGGTTATCGCCCAGAACAAAATACTGGCCGGGAGGAACTCGTACAGGGGCCTTGGAGACCGTGTCAGGGTGCTTCACATAGGGCTCATCCAGACGGGCGCCGTTCACGTAGACCCGGCCCTGCCGGATTTCGACTACGTCGCCGGGCAGTCCGATGACGCGCTTGATGAAGTTGCGCTCTGGATTAAGAGGAAAGCGGAACACAATGATCTCGCCTCGCCGGGGCGCATGGAACGGATACGTCTCCGACGTCCCCTCCGCAGAGATGAAGGGCACGTACTTGGCTAGCCTCTCGCGATCGAACCGCAGGTAGACCAGCTTATTCACCAGCAGCCGCTCTTCCGACTGGACAGTGGGATTCATGCTGGAACCCTCCACCTTGAAGTTCTGGAGGGAGAGCTGGACGAGGAAGAAGATGAGCAGTGCGAGGAGGATGGTCTGGAGGACCTCCCGCAAGACCGTCACCATATGAGATGTGGGCGGCTGGTTCATTGTCAGAACGCACAAGCCAAACGTTTGTCTATTATACGACTCACAACATCTTCCATCGCAGCCCTACTTCCTATAACGTGTAAGAGAATGTTTGGGATGTGTGGACTGTATGGCTGACTCTCTCACGAATGAGGCGGAGTTGATCGAGCGCAGCCAGCGTAGCGACCTGGCTGCCTTCAACACACTCGTAGAAGCCTATCAGGGCCAGGTCTTTCATTTCACCCTCCGCATGCTGAGCAGGCCGGAGGCAGCGGAAGACGCCACCCAAGAGAGCTTCTTCAACGCCTACCGCAACATCAGGAGCTTCCGGGGCGGCAACTTCCGGGTCTGGCTCCTGCGCATCGCCAGTAACGTCTGCCACGATTACTACCGTTCCAAAGGACGCCAGAAGGCGGAATCGCTGGACGCCCTGCTGGACGACCCCGCGCGCCAGCCCAATCTGCCGTCGCCCGCCGCGACTCCGGAGGAGCAGGCGCTGCGCCAGGAGATGGCGTCGGCCATCGCCACGGGCCTGGCACGGCTGCCGGAGGAGCAGCGGCTGGCGGTGGTGCTCGTGGATGTACAAGGGTTCAGCTATGAAGAGGCGGCTGAGGTCATGAATACGGCCCTGGGCACGGTGAAATCCCGCATCAACCGGGGCCGCGCCGCGCTACGTGACTATCTCCTTTCCCTGGGGGAACTTTTGCCCCAGGCCTTTCGTCTGGAGAAAGGGAAGGCAGAACAACCATGAGGCTGTGGAGAAAAGACCAACACGCAGCGGTGCGAGACTCGCTTTCGGCCTACCTGGACGAACGGCTCCCTGCAAAGGAGCGGCGACAGGTTGAGCAGCACCTGGCGGCCTGCCAGGCCTGCCGAGGCGAGCTTGAGACGCTGCGCGCCACGGTCCATGCCATCCGGAGCCTCAGTGCGCCTGCTCTGCCACGCTCGTTCAGGCTGCCAGCCACGGCCGGGCATCCCGCTACGCCGAGGGCGCACCTCTACGCCGGCGCCCTGCGCTTCGCCTCGGCGGCGGCCTCCTTGGCCCTGCTGGCAGTGTTCTTGACCGACGTAGCGCTGCCGTCCCGACAGCAGGTGCCGCAAGACGGGTCGGTGGCATCGCTCACGGCTGATAAGCAAGTGGAGACGGCGCCAGGACAGGAGTCTCGGGTCCCTGTCCCTGCGCCGACGACAGCGCTTGTTGCACCGCAACCGACGCCAACGCCCGCACCGCAGCGCTTCGCCACCACAGCGACGCCAGCGCCTCAGCCAACAGCGACAGGCCTTGCGGAGACGAGGCCCTTCGCTCCACCGCAAGCGCCCATCGCCCCCTCGTCCGCTGGGCTGGCGGCATCGCCGACGGCGACGGTAGAGCCGACACCCACCCCATCGCCGTCCCCCATGCCCGCGCCAACCCCTTCACCGATGGCTTTGGCGCAGGATGTCGCACCCCCTCCCGTGACTTCCGCGAAGCCTCCGGCCCAAGAGGAAGGCGGCTTCCCGTGGCAGGCGGTGGAGTGGACGTTGCTTGGCGTTGCGGCGGCGCTGGCGGCAGCGGCCCTCGCCTTCCACATGCGAGTCCGAAGGCAGCGTAGGTAGTAGGCACGGCGCGTACCAGAATGACGAAAGGACAAAGGAGAAGCACATGAAACTCAAACTCATGATTGGAAGCGCGTTGCTGGGAGTCGCGCTCTTGCTGAGCGCGGCCTGCAACGGCGCAGAGGAAAGCAAGACACCTGCACCAGGAAGCACACTCGACGCAGCCTCACGGCTTCAGGCTGGCGACCTCGCCAAGCTGGTGGAGGACGGCATCCGGCTGCGCAACGTAGGCCAACAGGAAGGGTTGTGGGTGAACGGCCTGGGTAAAGTGACCGTAGCCCCGGACCTGGCCTTGCTTTCCCTGGGTGTGGAGGCACAAGCCGAGACCGTCGAGAATGCCAGCAGCCAGGCCGCGGCAGCGATGAACAAGATCTTCTCGGCTCTCAAGAACCGAGGACTGGCGGACAAGGACATCAGAACGAGCGGGTTCAGCATCCAGCCCATCTACAGCACGGTGCGCAGGCCGGCGGACCCCGCCCGCTTCCCAGGCGAGACCATTGACGAGACGCGTATCGTGGGCTACCGCGTGAGCAACCAGGTGTCGGCCAAGGTCCGCGCCCTGGACAGAGTAGGCGTCATCATCGACGACGCGGCGGCTGCAGGCGGCGACCTGACCCGCGTGCAGGGCATCAGCTTCACGGTGGAGGACACCACCCCATACGAGAAGCAGGCGCGCGACAAGGCGATGCAGAACGCCAAAGACAAGGCGGAGCAGATAGCCACGCAGGCTGGCGTGATCCTGGGCAAGCCTACCCTCATCCAGGAGAGCGGCGGTTTCGCCCCACCTGTTCCCCTCCGGGCAGCGGCGCCGTCCTTCGATGGGAAGGCGGAGCAGACCCCCATCAGCCCCGGCGAGTTGGAGATCAGCGTCTCCGTTCAAGTGACGTACAGCATCAAGTAGCGTCGCTTCTAGCACGCAGACTGGCGAGTGTCCCCCTCGCCAGTCTGCGTTACCCAGGACACCACTAGAGTATAATGGGGCAAGGCCCGGCGGGCTGGCCAGATGTCTTCGTCAAGAGAGGTGTCCTGTGCTGAAAGGTCTGGGGGCCGTTCTTCTTGGCATCCTTTTCTTTGTCCTGTTCGTCGCCTACCTCAGCATCTACACCACCCGCAACAGTATCACGGACGCCGACTTCTACAAGGACAATCTGCGGGAAGCGGACATCTACGAGAAGGCCTACACCGAGATCTTCCCTGCCGTCATCAAACCAGGTGAAACGAACAAGGCACTTACCTTCTATGGCGGCCTTGAAGAGTCCGTCACCCTTACTGACGCGGACATTGCGGGCCTGGCCCGGCAGCTCTTCCCCAAGGACTTCGTCCAGAGCACCAGCGAGCGGTTCATCGACGAAATCATGGCCTATGCCCGCAAGGACAAGGACAGCTTGGACCTGGTGCTCGACCTGCGGGAGCGGAAGGCCCAGGCGCCAGCCATTCTGACGAGCTTCCTCGGTACCAAGTATGACCAGATTCCAAATTGCACCGGCGGCTTGGCCCAGGAGCAACAGGAACTGCTCAAGCTCACGGGACCCCAGCCACAGATACCCTCATGCTTCCCCAGCCAGGCTGCGACAGCGGCCCTCCGGCTCAGCCCCCAGTCGCTGCGCCCGGCCTGCCGTCTGCCAGATGCGCGGGCCGCCTTCCGCTGCGAGTTCCTCGCCACGGTGCAGCCCGAGATCACTCGGGCGGTCGCCAGCGCCGCGCCGGATAGGGTAGACCTGGTCGATGAAGCAGCCAAGAATGATGGCAAGACAAAGCAGGAGTTCCTCAGCGACCTGGACCAGGGCCGGAATGCCCTTCGCTTCACCCGGGGCTGGGGCCTGGTCATCATTGTGGTACTGCTCGTACTCTCGCTGGTCGCGCTGTGGGCCCTCTACCGCACGCGGGCGCAGCGGGCCTTCATATGGATAGGAGGCGTCATCTTCGTCTCCGGCCTGCTGCCCCTCATCGCCGCGCTCATATCCAAAGGCCAAGTCAACAGCACCATCAGCGACAACGTAGACATCGACACACGCATCGACCCCATCGTCATTGACCTGTCCCGGTCCATGGTCAATGACTTCTTTCAGCCGCTTGTCATCCAGACCGCCATCGTGACGGCTCTTGGGCTAGTCATCCTTGTGGTGGCGCTGCTCCTCTACCGCAGCAAGCCGGAGCAACCCGCGCCGCCGGCCGAAACCGCCTAAGAGACAAGGAGCGCATCGTGGCCCGTGTACAGCTCATGCGCAAGGAGAACGCGCCGCCAGAAGCCCTGGCGGTGCTGCAGAAGATCGAAGAAGGGGGCGCCCGCGTCCTCAACATGTACCGCGCCGTGGCCCACAGCCCGGCGGCGGGCGAGGCCTTCATCCGATTGGGCGCCACGCTGCTGCGGAAGACCAAACTGTCTCCCAAGCTGCGCGAACTGGTCATACTACGCATCGCGCATCTGTGCGGGAGCGAGTACGAATGGTGCCAGCATGTACCCGTAGCCTTAGAGCTTGGCGTGACACAGGAGCACATAGCTGCCATGCCCGCCTGGCAGGCCAGCCGCACCTTCTCCGATGCGGAGCGGGCCGCCCTCAAGTTCACGGATGAGGTGACCCAGAACGTGTCGGTACGAGACGAGACCTTTCAATCGTTGCGCCGCTTCTTCGACGAGCAAGAAATCGTCGAGCTGACGCTCGCCAACGCCTACTGGGGCGCCGTGGCCCGGGTGCTGGTGGCGCTGGAGGTGGACGTGGACGTGCAGAGCGTGGGGTCGGCAGAGGAACTCATGGGCCACCGTCAGCGACCTACCTAGTGGGAGGGCCCGCTATCGCCAACGCCATCGTCGTGGGTGCCGCCGTCTTTGCAGCATCGCTGGTGTACGCCAGCTTCTTCGAGTGGACGGTGCATCGCTTTCTCATGCACCAGCCCTTCCTGGGGTTCCGCCACTTCTTCAAGGGCCACGCCCAGGTGCACCACGGCATCTATAAAGGGGACGATACGTATCTGCTGGGCGACCGCAAGCCACGGGAATTGACTCTGGCCTGGTGGATCATGCCGGCGCCCATCCTGCTTCACGCCCCACTCCTACTGGGACTGTACATCTGGCTAGGGCTGCCGGCGGTCGTAGCCACGACCCTGGTCTTTGTGCTGTACCAGGGCGCCTACGAGTACCTGCACTACTGCATGCACGTGCCGCGCGGGCGGTGGTTCGAGCGGTCGCGGCCTTTCCGCTGGATCGACCGCCACCATGTGCAGCACCACCGCAAGCACTTCACCAACCTGAACG
>JACPQI010000088.1 GCA_016190545.1 Chloroflexota bacterium | reverse complement strand
CCCTGGCTTTAAATGACGAACTGTGGTTTCTCCGTCCCTGTTTCACGTCCTGCTCCTTGTTTCCTGTATTTTAGGAGCGGGACTCTCGCTTAACCACCTGTCCGAATTTTGGGATCCACCTCAAGGCCTTGCTGCCGGGGAGAGCCAGCCGGTGCCGGTGGTCTGGCAGCGGGCAGCATAGCTGTCACTTTCCGGCTCACCAAGTATCTCGTTCCTAAGGCTCTTTAGTCTTACGTAAGACTATTGCACGCTGCAACTGCCGTTGCAATTGGTGACACTTAAGTAGGTGTGTGATAATGTAGGCCCCTGATTTCCCACTTTAATTTTGAAGGAGGAATCGGACATGGCTAAGAATAGGGCATCCCCTGCTTTGCACGAATCCGTGTTGTTGGACCAGCTATGCGATGTCTTGGCCGCAAAGCTAGAGGAGCGCGCTAATCTGCCCCCTGCTTTGCAAGCAGGGGGTCGTGGGTTCGAATCCCATCAGCTCCACCAAAGGTTGCAATAGGTAGAACTCCCACCGGTTCACTCGTTCTTCCGTCAGGCGGCATGGGCAGGCTGTAGTGGATGGTGACGTGCCCCTGCCCTGAGCGACACGAAGGGCGAGGCCCGCATAGACATCACACCTGGTCGAGCCGTATTATGAACGCCGCACCGCGCTCCACAGCACCTAGACTGAGGGCAGGCCACCGGTCCCATATGAGGAGGGCATATGAAAGTCTTTGAAGCCATCGCCGACGCCGTGGCCAGGGAAGGCGTCCAGGTCGTGTTCAGCCTGGTAGATGAAGTGACCCTCGCCCTAGTCCACAGCCTCAACGAGCGCGGCGTGCGGGTCATTCGCGCCCGTCATGAGCAGGCCGCGGTCGCTATGGCCGACGGCTACGCCCGTGCGACCGGCAAACCGGGTGTCTGCACCGTCGGCGCGGGGCCGGCCCTCGCCCAGACCGGGACGGGACTGGTGACAGCACGCAAGCGCGGGTCTCCCGTTCTTGTCATCGCTGGGGACATGCCCACCAGCGAGCGCACCAGCGTCAAGACCTTCGACCAGCGGCGCTACGTCGAGGCCACGGCGGGGCAGTTCCTGCCCCTGCGCAACACGATGACGGTCGCTGAGGACGTGCAGCGGGCCTTTCGCTATGTCTATTCCGGTCGGGGGCCGCTGGTCCTCGACCTGCCCGCCGACAGCTTGGAGGCGGACGTGCCCTGGCAGTGGGAGTACCAGCCCTCCTCCGTCACCCGCCGCGGTGGGCCGGGGCCGCTTCGACTCCAGCCCGACGCCGACACCGTGGCTGGCGCCGCTGCCATGCTGGCCGCCGCCAGGCGGCCCGTTATCCTGGCGGGCAAGGGCGCCGTGCTTTCGGGCGCCAGAGAAGAGATCGAGGCCTTGGCGTCACGCGTCGGGGCCCTCCTGGCCACTACGCTCCAGGCACGCGAGTACTTTCGCGGCCATCCTTCCTACGTCGGGGTCTTCGGCACCTTTGCAGCGGACCCGGCGGTGGAGCTGCTGGCCCAGGCCGACTGCGTCCTCGCGGTGGGCGCATCACTCAATCGCTATACCACGGGCGGCGGGAGGCTCGCCCCCAAGGCCAAGCTCATCCACATAGACCTGGACCCGGCCCGCATCAGCGAGTTCACGCCGGTTGACCTGGGCATTGTCGGCGATGCGCAGGCCACCCTGGAGGCTATAAACAACGCCCTCCAGGCCGCAGGCATAGCAGAGCGGCCCAGCGCCTGGCCAGCCGAACACGTCAGAGAGCGTATAGATGCCGCTCATCTTCGCCCGGCTGTGACCGCCTCTGCCCCAGGCGAGCGGCCTCACATCACCGAGATCGTCGCCGGTCTGGACCGCATCCTGCCTGAGGACCGGCTCGTGGTCATCGACGCCGGCCAGTTCATCTATTTCGTGATGGACGGCATCACCGTGTCGGGGCCGGACGCCTTCATCTGGAGCGTCGATTTCGGCTCCATCGGCCTGGGCCTAGCGATGGGCATCGGCGCGGCCGTGGCCCGCCCCGACCGGCACTGCGTCGTCTTCACCGGCGATGGCGGCCTCATGATGGGCCTCCAGGAGCTCGATACCGCCGCTCGCCACCGCATCCCACTGACCGTAGTGGCCCTGAACGATGCCGCCTACGGCTCCGAGGTCCGGTTCCTGAAATCCCGCAGCCAGGCCACCGACCTGGCCCTCTTCCAGGACGTGGACTTTGCTGGCGTCGCGCGCTCCTTCGGCGTCCGGGGCGTTACCGTGAACGCCGTAGCGGACCTGGAGCATGTAGCGGAGAGTCTCGCCCAGGGGGATGGGCCGCTCCTGGTGGACGCCAAAATCACCTGCGAAGTGCGGCACCGGCTTTTCAAGGACAGTGTCCGTCTCTCGCGGTAGCGGCGCGCGTTCGGTACCCAGTGCCCGGCCGCTTCTTGACGTTCGGCAGGGCAGGACGTAGCATAAGGCGGGCAGTCGGGACTGCCCGGTTCGTTGCTTAGTCTCACGGGAAGGAGAGCGGGATGACGTTTCCCCTTGAGGACGTGCGGGTTCTCGACCTCACCAGGTTGCTGACAGGCCCCGTAGCCACTATGCTCCTGGCTGACCACGGCGCCGAAGTCATCAAGATCGAGATGCCCCCGCACGGCGATACCCACCGCACGGTCGGCGTGCCTGATGAGTTCATAGGCGGCGAGGGCCTGCACTTTCTCGCCGGCAACCGCAACAAGAAAAGCATCCTCTTGGACCTCAAGGACACCCATGACCTCGAGGTGTTCTACGCGCTGGTCAAGAAGAGCGACGTGGTCTTCGACAACTATCGCCCCGGAGTGCTGGAAAACCTGGGCATCGACCACGTAACGCTCAAGCGGCACAACCCCAGGATCATCAGCTGCTCCATCTCCGGCTTCGGCTCCAACAGCAGCGAGGCCCAGCGGCCAGCCTTCGACCCCATCATCCAGGCCATGAGCGGCTTCATGAGCGTGACCCGTGACGCCACGGGCCGGCCCATCCGCACCGGCGTGGCCGTCGGCGATTTGGTCCCGTCCATCTGCGCCGCGTACGCCGTATCTCTGGCCCTCCTTGGCCGGGCCAAGACAGGTCACGGCTACCGCATCGACATCAGCATGCTGGACTGCCTGGTGGGGCTGCTTGCTTACTACGCCACCCGCTACCTCAGCAAGGGCTACATCCCTACCCTGTCCGGCGGCCACATGTCCGTGGCGCCGTGGGGCACCTTCAAGACCAAGGATGGCTACATCGTGCTGGCTGTGCCGAACGACTCCATGTGGAGGGACTTCTGCTCAGCCGTCGGCAGGCCGGAGCTTGGACAGGACGAGCGGTTTGGCGTGAATAACAAGCGCAAGGCCAACGAGCGCGACCTCAATGCCGCGATCGATTCCGT